>NZ_JACJDM010000009.1:0-129193 GCF_014163545.1 Pseudoalteromonas sp. SR45-6 | reverse complement strand
TTCTGTCTTCTCCCATAAAGAGAGCCGACACGCTCAATGAATTCTGAATTTATTTAATATCTTTCGATATTGAATTGACTGTGCCGAAGCAACTTATAAATAAGTTACTTCTGTTGGTCACTCAGCTTCTCTTTCGAGAGATCACATTGAGACTCTAAATTTTTTGCCTTGCTTAGCGAACTAAGCTCGGCTGTTAGAACTCAATCTGTACGAGTGCCCACACAGATGATTGCTTTATATTGTTAAAGAACTTTGCGGTTAAAGTTAAACTTTATCTCGCTAGGGCTGCACATATTACGCTTTCCTATTTTTTTGTCAACACTTAATTTTAAACTTTCTTAATAATCTAAACTCAAGTTTTACTCGACTAACTGATTAACTCTTGCCTCGCTAAGCGTTGCTGTCTGCCGTCTCAGTGGGGTCGCATTATAGGGCGCGGCGAATTTTACGCAAGCGTTTTTTAAAGAAAACTTGAAATAAAGTGCTGTTCGGTTATGATTCATACCAAACACCACAAAATCTATACTTAATTTACGTTTTAATAACTCAATCACGCGACATAACATAAAAAAGCCCAGTGAAATTCACCGGGCTTTTTTTGCTAAATTCAATAAACAATTTAGGTTAAGCAATACCGTATTGCTCTCGGTAGGCTTTTACAGATGCTAGGTGCTCATTCATAGTACCTTTGCTTTCAAGATAACTAATAAGATCGGCCAGTTTTACTATCGAAACAACTTTAGTAGCAAAGTCACGTTCTACTTCTTGAATTGCAGAAAGCTCAGCTTTACCTTTTTCTTGACGATCAAGAGCTATTAGTACACCACTTAGATCCGCACCATTTTCTGCAATGATTTCCATAGACTCACGAATAGCTGTGCCAGCAGTGATCACGTCATCTACTAACATGATTTTGCCTTTTAGCTCAGAGCCTACTAATGTGCCGCCTTCACCGTGTGCTTTCTTCTCTTTACGGTTAAAGCAATAAGGCACATCTTTATTGTGATGATCTGCAAGTGCTACTGCGGTAGTTGTTGCAATTGGAATACCTTTATAAGCAGGACCGAATAAAACATCATATTCAATGCCTGCATCTTCAAGGGCGGCAGCATAAAAACGACCAAGACGTGCAAGGTCACGACCTGTATTAAACAAACCCGCATTAAAAAAGTAAGGGCTAGTACGGCCAGACTTTAAAGTAAACTCACCAAACTTTAACACCTGTTTTTCTAAGGCGAATTCAATAAACTCTATTTGATAATCTTTCATTACTATAAACCTATTACTTATTAAGCTAATGCTTGCTTCTGAACGTCAATGATTTCGCGGATTGAATGCTTCGCAAGAGTGAGTAATTCATCAAGCTCATCAAACGAGAAAGGTTCGCCCTCGGCTGTACCCTGCACTTCAATAATTTTACCTGTTTCGGTCAAAATTACGTTCATATCTGTTTCAGCGTCAGAATCTTCTAAATATTCTAAATCGCTAATAGCTTGGCCTTTATAAATACCTACCGAAATAGCTGCAATCATAAATTTAAGAGGATTTGAATTGATCATACCCTTGCTACGCATATGTGTTAACGCATCGACTAGAGCAACACAAGCACCACTGATTGATGCAGTACGAGTTCCGCCATCAGCTTGAATAACATCACAATCAATAGTAATGGTATTTTCGCCTAACGCTTTTAAATCAACTGCGGCACGAAGTGCGCGTGCAATTAAACGTTGAATTTCCATAGTACGACCGCTTTGCTTGCCACGCGCCGCTTCACGGCCATTTCGGGTATGGGTAGAGCGCGGTAACATACCGTACTCAGCTGTGATCCAGCCTTTACCTTGGCCTTTCATAAAACGCGGTACACCTGATTCAACAGTGGCTGTACAAAGTACTTTTGTGTTACCAAACTCAACCAACACAGAGCCTTCAGCATGCAAAGTGTAATTACGTGTAAATGTAACCGGTCTAATTTGGTTAGGTGTTCTTTCGCTTGGACGCATTCACGATCCCCTTAATTCAGAATTTCCCACATTATATGTATATATAGCTGTAGATGCCATGCTGATTTAAACAAAAGCAAATTGTAAAATTCGCAGCAACAAAAATTTCCGCTAGAGCTTAACCAGTGTTACGGTATAATCACTTTTAATATTGTTTAATAAAACTAGGAAACCATCCATGATCCACAGTATGACTGCTTACGCGCGTCGCGAAATAAAAGGCGATTGGGGCACTGGCACGTGGGAAGTTCGTTCAGTTAACCAACGCTACCTTGAAACCTTTATTCGCGCACCTGAGCAATTTCGTGGCATGGAGCCGGTGATCCGTGAGCGCCTACGTAAACATTTACAACGCGGCAAGGTTGAAGTGTTCTTAAAGTTTGTGGCAAACCCAGCCCATGTTGGTGAGCTTTCAATTAATGAGGCGTTGGCTGCACAACTGATCAATAGCGCCAAATGGGTGCAACAACAAAGTAATGGCGATATTAATCCTGTCGACATCTTACGTTGGCCTGGTGTTATGGAAGCTGAAGAACTAGATATGGATAGCGTTAACACCGCACTCATTGCTGGTTTTGATCAAGTGATTGAAGATTTTAAATCTGCACGTGGCGATGAAGGCGCTAATCTTGAAGAAATGATAGCCACTCGTCTTGATGCTATTTTAGAGCAAGTAGCGATAGTTGAAACTCACATGCCAGAAATTGCCAAATGGCAGCGTGAAAAATTAGCACAAAAATTAGAAGATTTAACTGCAAATATTGACGAAGCTCGCCTTGAGCAAGAGCTCATCTACCTTGCACAAAAACAAGACGTAGCTGAAGAACTAGACCGTTTAAAATCTCATGTCAAAGAAACTAAAAAAATCCTTAAAAAAGGTGGCGCTTGTGGTCGTCGTTTAGATTTCATGATGCAAGAGTTTAACCGCGAAGCGAACACCCTCGCCTCTAAATCAATCAATAGTGATATTACCAATGCAGCGGTTGAGCTTAAAGTGTTGATTGAGCAAATGAGAGAGCAGATCCAGAATATAGGATAACAAAATTAAAAAAGGCCGTAATTTAAACTCATTACGGCCTTTTTTAATCTGTTGTTATTTATGCGCACTACAGCGAGTTTAAAGATGCTTTTAGAGTCTCAAACTTAATTGGTTTGGTCAGTACTTTATTTATGCCGACTTTAAAGCACGATGCTTTATCGTCGGTTGCGGCATTGGCGGTGAGTGCGTAAATAGGAATATCGCTTAATAATTCATTACGTATGTATTGTGTAGCAGTTAACCCATCCATCGTTGGCATCATAATATCCATTAAAATTAAATCAAACTTTTTGAGCTTCATAAATTCAATCGCTTCGGCGCCATCATTAGCTATTGTCACTTTATGATTTAATTTTTGTAAGAACGCTTTAATTAATACCTGATTGGTTTTGTTGTCTTCAGCAACGAGGATCGATAAAACAGGATGCTCTGCAGATAGTTCAGGCTTCATTTCACTAATAGGTGCTTCTGCAAATGGAATTAAAATAGTAAAAGTACTGCCAAGCCCAAGTTGCGTATCAACAGTAATTGAGCCCCCCATTAACTCAATTAGGTTTTTTGAAATACTTAACCCAAGACCAACTCCTTCATTCTTTCTGTTAATGCCATCGTTAACTTGCCTGAAAGGCTGAAATATAAAAACCAAATCTTTTTTTGCGATACCAACACCAGAGTCTTGGACAGTAAAGTTAAGCTTTCCATCAACAATACTTACGCATAGTAAAATACGTCCAGAGCGCGTAAATTTGAATGCATTTCCAATAATATTAAAGAGTATTTGCCCTAATCTAAACTCATCTCCCATTATTAAGGTAGGTATGTCGTCACTTATTGATACTGAGAAGATAATATCGTCACTGTCTTCTATTATGTGTAACTGCCCTACTATATTTTCTATTAATAATTTTACATTAAGAGGTTTGTTAACCAATAAAATTGTTCCTGATTCGATTTTTGAAAAATCAAGCACATCAGTGATTAGGCCATATAGAATATCAGCGCTTGAATTAGCATAGTCCAGCCACTGTCGTTGTTCTTTAGTGAGCTCAGTATCCAGTAATAACTCTATCATCCCCATAATCGCATTCATTGGAGTACGGATCTCGTGTGACATGATCGTTAAAAACTTTGACTTGGTTTGACTGGCCTCTTCAGCTTTTAATTTTTCACTTTCAAGTGCGGCCTCTCGCTCTTTTGAAAAAGTAATATCTTTGGCAATCCCTAAATAACCAATAAAATTTCCCTGATCGTCAAACTGCGATTTGCCATTAAGAGATACCCAAAGGGGCTTAACTGCATAAACTTCAAATTCAAAACCACTAAAATCGTCATACTCTGCAAGTAAAGCTGAGAATTGCTGCCATTTCAGTGTGTTTTTTCGCTCATTAATAGTGAGTAAATTATCAATTTTTTTATTAATAAAAAGTTGAGCGTAAGTGTTATTTTCGCTTTCAATATTATTAACGCTAATAAACGTCATATTAAGATCTGTGCGCCAAAACCACTCACTAGCAAGCTCTTTAAATAAACTAGAGAGTTGAGAAAATTTATCAAGCAGTAAAATAGATTGGTGAGTTTGAGCGTGTAACTTCATTAAGTTCAAAAAAGCATAGAACGCCTGTTGAAAAAACAGCTTTATAAGATCTGAACCTACAACGTCACTGACCCCATTTATGTCTACATTAGTAAAAATAAATATGCCTTGCTCATTGGAGGTGCTAACACTTATCAATAAAGACGCTTTAAGTGCAGTTTTGGCATTGCCCTCTAAAAAATTAAATTCGAGATCTTCTGACGGATTGTTACAAAATGCATAGCTATTTTTTAATACCTGTAAAAACAATCTGCAATGCGGCCATTTCTGATCATAAAAATCAATATTGCTAGTGCCTATAGTTTGATAATGCTTATCAATTTTTTGTAGGATTATACAATCTTGATAATGAAGCAACGGCTGCAAAAAAGCGGAGATAGTCGCTAAAATATCAATTTCATCATTACATTGAGATAATGACTCTAACTGACTTTGTAATTCACTAACAGTAATTAAATCACTATTTTGCATACCGGTTTCCCCACTTAAAATGCATCGCGTTTTGCAAAAAAAACTTAAGCCGATGACATGACTATTTATTATAGAACAAAATTCAATATAAATCATTGAGTTATTTTTTTTGCTAGAGTGGAATGATTTCTGCTTAATTAATGTAAATAACAAACACCAAGGCAAAACGATGAAAATAGTTTGCATAGGCGGTGGGCACGGATTGGCACAAGTTTTAAGCGCAATAAAACCTTTGTGTAATAACTTAACAGCAATCGTTGCAACCACCGATAATGGCGGCAGGACGGGTAGGATTAGAGAAGCACAAAATTGCATCGCCCTTGGTGATATTCGCCGTTGCTGTGTTCAACTAGCGGGTGAAGGTTCAATTGCTCATTCTGTGTATGAACACAGATTTACGAGCGGCGATATTGAAGGTCACAGCTTAGGTAATTTAACTCTTTTAGGTTTGACTCAAGTTATGGCCTCTCCTACTCAGGCTATTGCATGCTTTAATAAACTACTTGGTAATTGTGAAACCGTTTTACCCATGTCTGATATACCAACAGACTTAGTCGCTGAGCTTGATAACGGTGAAAAAGTGTTTGGTGAGTGTGCGATAGATGCCTTAAATTTACTACCTGAGAAAGTATATTTATCTAAAAAAGTACCTGCATCACCAGGCGCTGTTGAAGCTATTTTAAATGCTGACTTAGTGATTATTGGCCCTGGCAGTATCATAACCAGTATTATGCCCGCTTTTTTAATCGACGATATTGCACTCGCTATTCAAAAAACCTCTGCGTGTCGTGTATTTATTGAAAATACAGCGCAAGAGAACAGTGTAATGCAATACACTCATAGTGCAGGTATTGATTGGTTACAAAAAAAGCTCGGCGCTAAAATATACGATTTAAGTATTTCTCCTCCAGCGATTATGGAAATTTTGCAACACGGGAATAAATGCAATAAAACGGGTAAACATTTACATAATATCGATGAGTTAAATAATGTATTTTCAGAATTATTAAAAAGCTCTTTTAATGCAGAAAAACACGCTTAAGCGTTATTAACTAATTGATTAATTTGTTGAAAAGTTTTTTTACTTTGCGAGTCAGCTAATTTTAACAAAGTCCTAACCTCTGGGTTTAAGCCATTGGTCTTAACTTTTTGCTCAATCAGCTGACATGTTTGTGCTAGATGTATTGCACCAAAGCTATAGCTACTGCTTTTTAAGCTATGTGCATGAAGCTCTATATCATTAGTGTTGGTTGAGTTAAGCATTTGTTCTACTAATTTTTTAGACTCGTCAACAAACACTTTGAGTAACTCAATAGCCATGCTGTCGCCAACATCATATTTTAGCTGTTCTATTACAGATATATCTATCATATTTTTCTTTTGAGGTTCGTTATGAATTGCCAGATTATTTTGTTTGTTGACTCTTCCATGATCGGTGGTATTGAAACCCACATCGTGGAACTACACAAACTACTCAGTAAAAATAACGTTTCTTGCTCTGTTTTATTTTATAAAAATCATGGCAATAATGATTTTTATACGTTACTTGATAAGCAAAGCATACGCTATGATTTTCTGCAAGGCACACCTTCGAGTTTAATTAAGCAATTGCGCCGCTACGATGACAATACAGTTATTCATACCCATGGTTATAAAGCGGGTATTTTAGGCCGTTTAGCCTGTAAACTTACTCATAAACATTGTATAAGCACTTACCACGCAGGTGATGCTGGGACAGGTAAAATGTGGCTATATAACAAACTAGACCTGTGGCTTTCATGTTTATCAACCAACTTTGCAGTCTCAGAGCAAATCAGCAAAACAATTAAGAATGCCACATTACTAGAAAACTTTATTGATATCAAAGAACCACCTACGGTTAACTTTTCCTCATCCCCTCTTAGAATTGGATTTGTTGGCCGGTTATCGTATGAAAAAGCTCCTGATATTTTTTATACCTTAGCCGAAAGTATGCAAAACAGTAACAATGTGATGTTTCACCTTTTTGGCGACGGTCCGATGCGCAATACCATCCCGCAACTGGAAAACTTACACTATCATGGTTTAACCAATCGCGACGATATTTGGCATCAAATCGATGTGTTGCTTATCTGCTCAAGAGAGGAAGGTTTACCCATGACATTACTTGAGAGCATGGCGCACCATAAAATCGTAATTAGCAGTCCTGTTGGCGCCATCCCAAGTATCATAAAAAATAATACGAATGGCTTATTAATGAAAACAGGTGATGCACAAGAGTGTCAAAATTGTATTAACGCACTTTTAATACAGTCTCCTGATCAAAAAAGCGCTATGGCACAAGCCGCTTACGTCATGCTTAAAGAAAGGTTTTCTGGTAAAAACCAATTTTTGTTATTACAAAATGCGTACACCGCAAAATCACGCTTACGCTTATAAGTTTTCTTCCCAGCTTTTAATTTTTCTATAAAGGGTAGAAGGGCTAACTTCAAGTAATGCTGCTGCTTTGGGAATATTTGTTGAACATATTTTTATAACACGTTCTATATAGTCTTTTTCTGCTAACCAAAGTGCTTTTATATCACTTTCAATTTGCGGTAACTCTTCAAATTCTTGTATTTTAGTATGAGTAAAGCTTTCGTTTGGCTTATAATTTGGTATTTCTTTCTGAGAGCTTTGTGGCAAGCTGGGCAACATATTTACATCAATCCACTCTTGGGCATTGAGCACTAAAATATTGCGGATCACATTTTCTAACTGTCTCACGTTACCAGGCCAATCATATTGAGCCAGTAAGCGCTTTACATCCTCTGTAATGCCTTTGTACGGATGTTGCTCTTCGCGAGCTATTTTGATAAACAAAGCTTCTGCTATCTCAATAATGTCTGTACTGCGTTCCCTTAATGGTGGCAACTCAATAGGGATCACATGCAATCTATAATATAAGTCTTCTCGAAACCGTCCGGCTTCGACCTCAACAAGTGGATCTCTGTTGGTTGCACACACAAATCGTACATCAACTTTAACAACTTTTTCACTGCCTACTTGCTGATAAGTGCCGGTTTGAATAAAACGCAACAGCTTACTTTGTAAGTTGACGTCCATTTCGCATAGCTCATCTAAAAATAAGGTACCGCCATCAGCTTGACCCGCAGCCCCGAGACGATTCGCAATAGCTCCTGTAAATGCGCCCTTTAAGTGACCAAAAATTTCACTTTCAATTAAATCTTTAGGGATCGCAGCACAATTTAACGCAACAAAAGGCTTATCAGCGCGATTCGATGCTTGATGTACCGCTCGTGCACAGAGCTCTTTTCCTGTGCCACTTTCACCGGTAATGAACACCGTAGCTTTACTTACCGATGCCGAGCTAATTATTTGATAGACAGATTGCATCTGCTTTGAACTACCAATCAAATCAAAATATCGACCATTTTCGTAGGTATTTTTATATTTCGTGACGGTTTGTTTTAGGTCTTTTATTTTTAGCGCATTGTTTATTGTAATACGAAAGCGCTCTGCCTCAACGGGCTTTTCTAAAAAGTCACTGGCACCGAGCTTGATCGCTTGAATGGCCATTTCTTTTGTCGCATGACCAGTTAAAACAACAACCTGAGGAGAATTATCAGGAGCTAACTTGGCTAAAATATCTAAACCATTCATGTCTGGTAACATGACATCTAATACGATTAGATCAGGCTTTATTTTATCAATAATCGCTAAAGCACTTGCACCATCATTTGCCACCAGAGTATTAACACCTGTAGGAACTAGATAAGATTGATACAACATAGCGAGCGACTGGGTGTCTTCTACAATGAGTATTGTTGGTGGCATAATCCCTTTCCTTTTAGCAGCCCGCTAAGAATTATTTAGATAAAAAATATTAACTTATGAATGTTAAGTTAACTATAGTTACCTCATTAAATCAAATTCAATTAATTATTATTAGTGATGCATCATCAATTTCTTTGGAGAGTGTCACTTGCGAGTTTTTCCATAATGAGTGGGCAAAGTCCTCAGCAGAGTTGCTCTGTGTTGGGATTATTGTTTTTAACTCAGCCATTTCATCTTTGTCAGTAAAGCGATTATCGGTCCAACCATCCGTATAAAGTAAAATATGTTCAATATTTTCTAATTCAGCTTCATAAAGGGTGTATTGATGATCATTAGAAAGGCCTAACAATGGACCGGTTCCCTTTAATTGAGATATTTTTCCATCTTTATCAATAATAACTGGCGGTGGATGTCCGGCATTAAGCCAATACAATTTATTATTTCCTAAAAAACAAATTACCAGTGTAACTAAACTCGATTTGCATAGTTGCTGCTTATAAAGCGCATTATTAAGCGCCACCAGCATGTCTTGATATGCCAATCCAGTTGCTAAAAAGCCACTGATAAAGCCTTTAATCGCAAAGCTTTCTTTAAGTGCTTGCAAGCCGTGCCCCATCATATCACCGAGGATAAAAGCAGTCCCTTCATCATTAATCGGCATAAAAAAGTCACCACCGTTACCGACCGCAATTGAACCAAAAATATGCGCTGTTTTATTATTAGCTAATAACACTTTTGATGGTGTTAAGCCAAATGTGCTCTGATACGATAAGTAAGCGAACCGGTGCGTTACCCTTTCAATACTTTGCAAAAGCTTATTTTTTTTCACTGGTTTAATTAAGTAATCATCGACTCCTAAGCGATTAATTTTACTGATCACTTCTTCGCTGTCATCACCGGTTAACATCACTACCGATAATTGTGATTTGAGATTAGATTTATTTAGTTTTTCTAATAATGGCTCACAAGTGCCTTTTTTTAGTTGGTGATCAAGTAATAAAATACTGGCATCAGAGGTTAAAATAGCCTGCCAACCCGCCTCAATATTTTCGCAGGTGATCACTTGAAACTTGTCTTGAAGATAGGCGCTCATTAATGCAAGCTGGACAACATCATCATCAACATAAATAATACTTGGCCTTTTATCTATGTTAATCAAAGGAAAGGAAAAATAATTTTTAGAGGCTATTGTTTCATACGTTGCATCTGCAAAGTAATGACGAATTAACTCAACCCCCATTCCACCTTCAACTAATTCATGCGATTCGATTGTCCAAGATGAGTCATTTTTTTTGAATAAATTATAAGGCTTCAATTCATCTACAAACGTTAAATGATATGTGTCAGTATTCGTTTGGCTGATGCGCAACATAATAACGTGCTCATCCCCCTGATTATGCCTAATCAAATTAGTGAGGTACTCCGTTGCAACTAAACCGGCAGCATCCGCTTCATCCCGTTTTACTGATAATGCACCCAACACATGTTTTAACACTTGGCGTATCTCGGTTAACGTTGGCCATAACAATTCAAAGCGTCGTTCAAATAATATATCCATAAAGACCTCAATAATGCTTAAACAGCCACTTTTGCCTGTTGATTTTGTTTGTTAAAAACGTACATACTCTTGGCCATTGAGGTCTATATCTTTGTAAAAGTAATAGCATTCGTTCACCCAAAGGTGCAAAACTATATTGGCTCACTAATAATTTAATATTGCTATGGCCAGCTTGTTTAAGCTCTGCAACGCCGTTACACAAAGACTCTTCATCATTAACACCTAAACCAACTGTTACTAAAGTCAGTTCGCTACATAAACTTAAAGAGTGTAGCGGAATATTATTGCGATTGAGCTTTAACGCAGGAGACATATCAAGTAACACATAATCATATTCTTGTTTTAAACGGATCACAGCCTCATTGAGTACATGTTTATTTTTAGCCGAATCAATGGACTCTAAATTATGTATGCTCAAAATATCTATCCCCTGATAAGGTAATACACTTAACTGGCAAGAAATATCATCAAATCGCCATAGCTTAGTTAAGCTAGATAACTGCTTATCTAAGCGAAACGAACTAATGGGGTTAAGATCAATCACCAATACTGACTTATGTTGACTAACTAATCGCTGGGCAACACTGCTACACGCCGTTGATGAACCTTCGCCACCATACAGCGAAATAAATGTAACGCATCGTGCATCACTATCAACGAGGGTATTACAAATCGTTTCAAGCTCATGATACTGCTCTGGAATTAACTTCATAAACTCACCACTAAAGCAATTATTGTTATAAAATCTAAGAAATTATCTTTAAATTGACTTAATAGATCTTGCCCCTTATCTGGTACATATAAAGTATCGCCAGCCCTTAATACCGGAATATTTGCCGAGTTTGGTGATTTTATAAATGCTTCAAGATTGAATACTCGAGACTGCTCTTTACAACAAGAATGATTAACCACAACAATTTTATCAATGAGTGCGGAACTTGATGGCCCACCCGCTTCAGCTAATACATCTAAAATAGACATAGTGTCATCAAAGTTATAGCGACCCGGCTTTTGCACTGCCCCCATAATACGAACCACTCTCTCTTTAGGTGTACGTAACCAGTCTTTATCTTTTTCAGGAATAAAAATAGTGTCTCCGGGCAACACATGTGGAAAGAGAGTTTCATCTCCGGTTTCAAAATACAGAGCTAAATCAAGCTTGCTAACCTTGGCACTATTACCATTACGGTGCGTTACTCTTATGTTGCGAATATCAGCATTGCCATTAGGGCCATCTGCAGCGGCTAAAATATCAATAAAATGCATATTATCATTAAACGCGTAGCGCCCAGGAGAGCCCACTTGACCCATAATATAAATAGACTTACTCGACGCTTGGCGTATCCATTGTGATTTATTATCGCCAGGGTCAACTGGCAACTCCTCTACAATCACTGTATCGCCTGCGATCAAATTTGGTAGCGCTGTTTTTCCATCAGTAATAGTGTACTTTTCGAGGTCGAAACGCTGAGTGACATCACCATTACGTAATATTTTAATATCATTAATATTGGCCCCTTTGGTTGGCCCGCCCGCATGAGCTAATAAATCGGTAAAATCCATTTCATCACTCCATTCATAACGTCCGGGAGATTGAATGGCACCAATAATTTTAATCGCACGTTTAGTCGGAATTTTTAACCAGCTTTTTTCGTTTACATCTGTTTTTTCGGGCACGAAAATAACATCACCAGGATTTAAATCAGGTACTTTTGTCGTAATGCTACCTTCACTGTAACCTTGTAAATCAAATAAAATACTTTCACCTTGCGGGGTTAATATTTTTATCTGTCGCGTTTCTGCAAAGCGTGTTGGCCCCCCTGCATTAGCTAAAATATCTAGAAAATTGGTACTATCTGCAGCCTCGTAAGCTCCAGGCTTTTGCACTTCCCCCATGATATAAACAGTCCGAGAAGTGGTGTTTACATCATCGACCATTATTGGCACATATATGGTTGAACCAGCTTTGAGAAGCGGCATATTCTTATCAGTGGGTTTATCTAAATATGCTTTTAAATCAAATATCACTGGGGACTTATCGACAATGACTCTAATTTTAGTCACATCAGCATAGCGTGTTACTCCCTCGGCACGCATTAATGCATCTAAGATGGTCATATTTTCTTTAAACGAAAAGCTACCAGGATTATGTACTTCGCCCAAAATTGTAATAGCGCTATTGTCACTGGCATCTCCCGTTGCGCTAAGTGTTTGTGCATCAAAGTCTATTTGTACATTACCAAGTAAAGGAGATACCGGTACAAACACCGTATCTTCACTTTTAAGGGTTGGAAGTAAGCTAATATTACCTGTATCTAAATAGGCTTTGTAATTAAACTCAATCACCTCATCGCCTCGTCTTATTTGCAAACGATCGAGCTGAGCGCCAGGCTTTAAACCATTCGCTTTAGCTATTACCATTTGAATATTACCATCATCAGGAATACTGACTTGGGAAGGCGTAATGACATAACCCATCACATTAATAAATATATCTCGGCTGCGGATCTCCACATAAAAGTCATCTATCGCAACAAACAACTCAGCCAAAACCGGTTTTAACTCAAGTTCGATTTGCGCCACTGTTTTATTGGCAACATTAAATTGCCCTACTTCAGGTATGTTGATCTGGCCTTTTTTATCTACTTCAAACGTGCCATCAAATTCAACCTCGCCAGGCACATATAAAAAGAGTTTATTACCCGCTTGCACAATTGAGTTATCCGCTTCATTTGCCGCAAAGCTGTTGGTCGCTAAAAAAAACAAAACAAATATTGTGAAAAAATATTTCATTATTTTACTCCTTTTTGCTTTGTATTATTTTAGTCCAGTTCATCAGCGCTTTAGCTTTATTGCTTTCTAAGCCTTGCGTGTTTGCGTCTAGAATTATTGCTTCAACTCTGCGGTCTGAATGACGTGTACTCTCAGTTTCTGCGGCATCACTGTAAGACTGCAAACTTCCTTGCGTTAGGGTTGTAATATTTTGCTGTGGCACGCCATAAACGCCAAGCCAATGCTTCACCGTATCGGCACGCTTAAGTGCCAACTCATAATTACTCCCTGAATCTCCAACCGCGTCAGTGTGACCCACAAGTAAAATATTAATACTGCCTAGTTGCTTCGCTAAATCTGCAGCTTGAGCAACTCGTACGGCATATTTAGGGGTTATTTCAAACGCATTAAATGCAAATTGATTATCGCTATTCAATAGCTGTGCAATTTGTTTTTTGATACTAAATGACGCAGGTTGCTCATTAGTCGTAGAGGCACAATCCGTAACTTTTCTAACCGTATCAAAGTGATTCGTTAACTGATTAAGCCCATGATAATGAATCAGTAAATCATGCTCAGCATCTTCCCACATTTGTCCAGCGATTAATCTACGAATACGATTTTCATAAATTTGTGCTTTTAATAGTTGCGCAGGCATACAAGCTTTAATATCTTGCGATTTTAATAACTCAAGTTTAAGTACAAGGTGTTCAAATTCACTCTTAACAACGTCCTCGGGCTGAGTGAAGTTTTCATCGTACTGCTCATCGGCTAATGGATAGTTTTGATACTTTTCAGCTAAGCCACCTTGGCCGTCATCAGGCCAAGAAGCACAGCCGCCTAAAAACATTATAATAACAATTACTATGCGTGCCTTCATTGTACTCTCCCTGATACCTTTTATATTGAGTCAATAAATGGAATGGTTTTATCGACTCTTAATAAGTTCATTAGCTTAAACGGCTGCCCCGTTACATTAAGTAAAGATAGCTTATTACTTTGTTTTTCAATTCTTTTGTATAGAAAAACAATAGCACCTATTCCTGAAGAGTCGATAAATTCGGTCTTAGTAAAATCGAGAATCACGAAGTGTGTGCCTTGCTCGACTAGCTGTTCAAACTGATCTTTTAACTCATCGACAGCAAAGCCGGAGAAATCATTAGGAAGTACGACAACTGTTTGTTCTACTTTATTGGCTAAATTTTTCATCTGAATCACCTATTAAAATATAAATACAAATAGACTATTACAAGAAGAATGCCAGAATTAACAAACTGATATTTAAGGGTTTTAAATTATTTGATACTATTTTTTAGAGGAGGGATGCATAATGCAATTGCTTTTTGAGTGCACAATTGCATTATGCGAAACAACGTTACTGACCTTTACCAGTGAATATAACAGCCAACGTTTTAAAGAAAATAGTAAACTCCATATAACACCAACTGCGTGCAGATGAAGTACTTAGCATATAGGCGTAATCCCAGCCTATTTTGTTGCGCGCATCGTCAATGCTCTCATCGTAACCATTCATTACCTGCGCGAGTCCCGATATACCGGGCTTGATCCCATAAGTACGCTGACAAAAGTACGGGATGTCTTTCTCAAGCTTTGAATAAAACACTGGTCGCTCAGGCCGTGGGCCAATAAGAGACATTTCACCGATCAATACATTCCAAAGTTGTGGTAATTCGTCCAAGCGTGTTTTGCGAATAAATCGTCCAACTGCAGTTATACGAGGATCATCTTTACTTGCCCACACCGCGCCATTTTTTGCTTCTGCATCAACAACCATAGAGCGAAATTTTAAAACATTGAATAAAGCGACAAAATCATCATCACTTTGTCCCACTCTCAGCTGTTTAAATAACACAGGGCCCTTTGAAGTCAGTTTAATCACTAATGCAACAGCTAACATAACTGGTGAAAGTAATATTAATCCAACCGCAGAGCCAACTACATCAATAGTGCGCTTAATGGTTTTGATGAATATTTTGTTTGATTCTTGGGTTTGATGAACGCGCTGCCAATGCTGGTTATAATCACCACGCTCAAACTTAACAATCCCCCACAGAGCCATAAAATAAGCGCTGATAATATAATTTACACTATCTACAATTGGTAACTTAGCCCTGATATTAAAAGCTTTTTTTGCTACTCCTAAGCCATGAGTACAGACTATCGCAACACATACCACTTTAGGTATTAACAAGCTTGAAGATAGTGCAAGTGAAAAAAGTAACGCGTAAATCAGCAGCAGAATAATTGGCATGACCCCACGCAATACTTTATGTGAAAAATAGTTAAAACTTACCCAGCCTAATTTCGGATTTAATAATTCAAACAACATTTTTATTTGCTGCCAGTTACCCGCACCTAATCTTACTCTTCTGGCATAATCATGACTTTGTTCATCACATTCACGCTCAACGATATTTATTTCACTGTTTACAACGGCTTTCCCACCTTGGTTTAACGCTTTCATAGAGATAATAAAATCGTCATTTATGGTGTTTTCATCTAATAAAGCCGCATGAGCTGAGCGTATCGCAAACATAGCACCTGGCACGCCAATAACAGCCCCTAAAGACGACTCCATACTCTTCACTTTGTTTTGATATTGCCAGTACTGTTGCTGCTCAGCAGTGGCTAAATCATCTAAAATATATACGCCGGTGATAACATTAATATTAGGATCTTTAAAATCGGCATCAATTTTATTGAGCACATCAATACTCAGTAGCGCACTAACATCGGTAAAGAGTAAAACATCATAATTTGGCTTACTCAGCTTTATCAGTTCATTGATGCCAAATGATTTGCCTTTATTCACTTTACTAAAATGCAAATGACAAACTACATTTTGCTTTGCAAGATGCGACTGCGCTAGCATCGCTTCGTCATAAGTTTTATCGGTGCAGCCATCAAGATAAACATGAATGGTGTATAGCTCAGTGCTATATAACATTGAGCCTAAGTTATAAAGCTTCTCTGCTATGTGTTCTTGTTCGTTATAAGCACACATTAAAATACCAAAGTGAGTACTGGGTTGAGTATTTTCAGTCATCTCAATCGGTTTACTGTTACTAAATAGCTTTAATAACAGTAAGTAACCAACATGATGATATAAAGCCAGTGTAATTAAAACAGCCAATGTGATCAGTAGAAAAGTCATTGCATTCCCCTTATGAAGCTAAGCCATTATAGAAGTGGTCATACGCTTCACTCATTTTGTTTGCATCTGCAATTGAGAGAATATGCTCTCGAATACACAGCCCATATTTCATGTCTAATGCTTTCAATAGCGCAATTTTTAGGCCAAAAGAGTCATTTGGCTTGACTAATATGCCTTGCTCTTCTGTAACGACCTCGCTGATACCGCCAACATCAGTCGCCACAATTACTTTGCCACACGCCATTGACTCTAAAATTGATAAGGGCAGTCCTTCTCTTTGTGAATAAAGACACATAACGTTAATAGCTGAGTAAAATAGCTGCATATGCTGTACATTTCCTAAAAAATGCACTCGTTCTACCACCCCAAGCGATACTGCCGCACTGAGTAACGAAAAGCGTAAGCTACCATTACCAGCAAACACTAATTCGATGTCTTTAGGCAGCAAAGGCAGTAGTTTAATGAGATCCAAATGCCCTTTCCCCGGCTCTAATCGTGCAGAGCAACCAATTAACTTTTTATCAGCAGGAAGATCAAGTTTGAGCCTTGCGGTTGCTTCATTGATGTGATTAAACTGCTGTAAGTCGATACCGTTCAGAATGGTTTTATCTGCCGTGATCGCTGTTTCATTATAAAATTCATTCGCGACCACTTGTGCATCTGCAACCCAGTGAATTTTAGTTAACTTATTAAGTGTTTTGGTAATTAAACGCTGTTTAAAGCTCTTTAAATACCAAGCATCATGAATAGTTGAGACATGCTTTACCTGAGTATTTGTAAGACAAGCTAGACTCGCGTACAACATGGGACCAATGTGATGACTATGAATCACTTTAATCTCGTGTGTTTTAATTATTTCAGTGAGCTTTTTGATAATACTTAGATCAAACCTAGGCGCTTTATCTAAGCTAATCAGTTTTTGTTCAAATAAAGCTAAAGCAGGCCACTCACTAACTGCTTCTTGCTCATTGCCCTCTAGCGAAACAATAATACTGGTGCTTGCGAATTGGCTTTTTTGCATTAAGGTCACAGCCATTTTTTCAAGGCCACCTATTTTAAAGTGCTGAACTAAATGTAGGACGTTCATGCTAACTCCCCTTATTAATAAAGTGCATTGATGGGCTAGCAGGAACATGTAATGAACCTTTGCCAACAATAGGTAAAATAGTAACTACTTCCAAAGCAGATAGTTTTTCAATGGTTTGAATATCTTTTAAGTGACTATCAAATAATGTCGCTACAAATACACAGGTGGTGCTTGTAAATATGCCTAAAACAATCCCCAAAATAATCGCCACTACTAAAGAGGTATTGATTGGCTGGGTTGGGCTGTAAGCTCGTTCTATGGTTTTTACTTTGTCAGGC
Source organism: Pseudoalteromonas sp. SR45-6 (assembly GCF_014163545.1). Lineage (NCBI taxonomy): Bacteria > Pseudomonadati > Pseudomonadota > Gammaproteobacteria > Alteromonadales > Pseudoalteromonadaceae > Pseudoalteromonas > Pseudoalteromonas sp. SR45-6. The sequence goes on along the minus strand of NZ_JACJDM010000009.1, from coordinate 111,400 downwards.
CCTTCATATTTAACTAATTTACCCGTTACTTTTGCCATTTCGTAACGTCCCAGCATATCTTTATAAAGTGATTGCTTAACGTCGTAATCCCGCTCTAGCTTTCTTAATTGTTTCTCTATATCGCTTGTAACTAATAACCTTTCACTCACCGTATTAACTTGCTGCTCCAACATGGCAAACTCTTGTTGATGTTGGAGCACAGTGTTTTTTGCTTCTTCTAATGCAAGTATCTGTGAAACAAGCACATTACTTTCATTGTCTTTGCCATCAGGAAGTGTATTGGCCATTTGCCAAAGTTGATCTATGTTTGTTGCATCTAGATTTTTGCCACTTTCTATTAAAGCCTGTTGGCGAGCTCGAATACTCAGCAGTTCACGTTTTTTCGACACGACTTTACTGTGCTTTTCGGTATAACGGGTTTTTAAAAAGCTCAACTGTGATTCGGCATTAATGATTTTTTCTTCTATGCGTCCTAAAATTGGGTTTGCTTGGCCCATTTTTGTTGTTAGCGCTTCAAGCTTGGCTTTTGCACCTGATAAGACGATAGACTTTTGTTGTTGATCACTCAGTAACTTATCGAACGTTTGTCTATTGCTATGTAAAACAGCAGGTAAAGTGTTGCTATTTTTAGCTTTAAAATTAGCTAGCGACTCTTCAGAAACCTCGAGTTCTTCTCGTAAACTGACTAACTGTTGATAAAAAAATTGCTCAGACGTATCAAGCGAGGCCTTGGTTGGTGCTAATAAACTCTCTATAAATTTCTCAACCACTTTTTCTAATACTGCTTTCATTTGAGTTTGGTCATGCCAAGTAAAGTTAACTCGCACCAATTCATCACCAACCAGTGATAAAGAAAGCGCTTGTGAGAGTTCTTGATGAATTTTTTCAATAGCAGCAGGGCTTGCATCTTTAGCAACTAAGTTTGTTTCTTTAGCAACAGCTATCAACACTTTTCGACTTATTACAAGCGTGCGTAATGCAGCCATACGATTTGATAAATCAAACGAAAAAGACAAGTCATCTAAATATGGGTTTAGTAATGCAGATTCTTCTATTAAGATTGTTGCATGGTTTGTGTACTGCTTTTGCGCAGTTGCAGCGAGTAAAATAACCACAACAGGTACGATGAACAGAGGCAAAACAAATAGTTTCGCCCTTGTATAAACTGCATACAAAGCTAAATAAAGTAACCTTTTTATTTGCTCTCTAACTAACATAATCCCTACCTATTAATTTGCATATTGCAATGCGAAATTTAACGGCTATTTGCATAATAAAAATTTACACTGTAAATAGCCTAGTTTAATAAGGTAGTTGCACAGGGCGCGCCAAGATTACATTTTAATGCTCAATGTGGAGGATTTAGTCGCAGCAGGTCTTCGTTAACAATAAGCGCCTTTGCCTGCCAGCTGTGCGCTTTTGCTAGATTCTTTTGTACGCTGTTTAATAATGTTAATTGTGGCTGAGTTAACGAAAGCGCCTCATCGACCTTGTTAATAAAGTCATGACTAGAGTGAGCAATAAAAATATGCGGCGTATAATTACTAACTGCAGGAAAATCAGTTGCGACAATCGGTTTACCTGTCGCTAAATATTCTTTAAGTTTTAGCGGATCGCACGCTCTGATTTGCTCATTATTCACAAAAGGTAAAATCGACACATCCCAATGAGCAGAAAACGATACTAAACGGTCGTGGCTAACTGCGCCAATATGCGTAACATTTTTAAACTGCAATAGCTGTGTAACAGGAGTCACAATATCTCCGATAAGCACGAGTTGATAATGCGGCCTTGCAGCCACCAAGGCGGTTAATAACGCAATATCTAACCAAGCATTAATACTGCCGTAAAAGCCAATAATAGGTTCTTTTATAGTTTGTATTTCATCGGCTTTTTCAACGTCGCTTGTAAATAGCTCATAACTTACGCCGTGGGTCAGCATTTTTGTTTTTGTAGCGGGCATCTTTGCCAGCAATAACTCACTGATCACATAGATAAGATCTGCGCTATTAATAAGCTGCTGCTCAAAGGGGGCAACGAGTTTAGCATCAACCCCTGCCAACGCAGAAAAATCATCGCCGCAATAATAAATTAATTTATCAGTGGTTTTTTTATCAAATAAATAGTGTGCAGTTGGCACACTTAACCAATACATAATCGGCTCACTACAAGTTGAGGGTGCAAGGTAACGAGAAAAAATCCAGCGGTTAAAACATCGAATGAGTCGATTATCGTGCCAAGGTAATACAGGCAGCTTATAAATAGTCATATTGTTGGGTGTGGCTATTGCAGCAGTTTTAGACTGTCGAAATAACTGCTTTAACTTGCTGAGCATACGTTTAATATCATGAAATTTAGCGCTTGGTTTTCGCATACCAATGGAGTTTATCCAGTGTACTTCATGCTGCTTAGCAAGCTCTGAAAATAAATGTTGAGTACTGCTTGGATGACTCGCCCAGTCTTCACCAAATACAATAAATTTCATACACTTACCCCTTAATTTTTTTAACTACTTTGGCAGGGTTTCCCGCAGCAATAGTAAAATCAGGAATATCTTTAGTAACCACACTTCCCGCACCAATTATCGCCCCCTCACCGATTGTGACACCGCCCAGTACAGTCACTCCAGTGCCCAGCCAAGCACCGCGTTTTATTATAATGTCACCAATTTGAGATTCATCATCGCTTTCAGAGTTAGCGCGGCGATCACAGTCAATTGGATGCCCAGGAAAACCGGCTAAAAAAACTCGTCCTGCCAGCCTGACATCGTCTTCAAGAATAATGGTGCGCCCTACAGAAAAAGCATTTTGCCAACCAATGTCAACATTATTGCCAATACTTAGTAGCGGCTCTCGCTCATTACTCACCCGCCCACATAAGGTGCTGATCCCTGAAATTCTCACATCGTCTTTGCATTCAATTTTTAACTTGCCAAGTATTTGCGGCATACCTGAATATAAATATAAGCGCTTTTTACTGCCCTTAATTTGGCTTTTAAATAAAGGTGTATAATAAAAAATCCGAACTAGCTCATGGCATAACTCTTTTATAAAATAATGCAAATAGTAAAGTGAAGCATGTAGCACAGGGATTACGATGATTTGCGGATTGCGAAGCGACTTTGCAAATTGAAACAACCATGTCGCTAATGGATTATTACTATTTTTTAGCCAAAGTTTAAGCTGTATCAACATATTGTTATTCCTTATTACTTTCTATAGTAAGCTTTTCTAGTGCAATAGTCAGAGCCAGAATAATATACAGTGGCCATGTAAAAGCTTGAGTTAAAAAAGTGCCAGCAACCATAAAGCCAATTAAACCGGCCTTTAATGCGTTAGCGTTCACCATCACTTCAGGATTAAAACTACGTTTATTAATACAATAAACCCGCGACAGACTTCGATAAATACTGGCTATCACGAGTAAAAAAATACAAAAGCCAACAAAGCCAGTTTCACCTAACACCTGAAACCATGTGCTATGTACTGCATGATTCTTGCCATCCCAATGAGGACTGTAAAAATAGTAATTTACAAAAAAATTATTAACTCCAACGCCAGTTAATGGATTAGACAACGCCATATTGATTGCAGCCTGCCAAGCATAGAGCCTACCCATAGCTGATTCATCGACACCTCCTTCTGCCGCACCACCACTTTGTCGGTCAGAAATACCAGCAAAAATCATCATGGCAAGCATAGCGACACCACCGCACATAGCCACTACGAAGGGATTTTTGACTTTTTGATATAAAAAGAAACTTAAAATAGCGGCTATTCCTAATAAACCACCACGACTTTGAGTGGCAATAACACCGGAAATAGCCAAGATCAAACCAACTCCGGCAAAAGTACGTCGATACTTATTACTATTTGTATCAAAAAGTTCAGCTGCTAAAAATGAAACAGGAAACATCAACACCAAAGATAAATCATTGGGATCACCTAATTGCGAGCGATATTCCCGTGAAATAGTCACTCTAGTTCCTTCAACTAACCCCACACCATTTATTTTGTTATTCAACGCCACTAAAGCGATAGTGACACCTGAGATCATAATACCCAGCCTAATGTAACTAAAATGCGAAAACCGCGTTAACCACCAGCTAATAGCAAATACCATAATAAATACTTTAACCAACACACCAGACCAATACTCAATAGCAACGCCTCTATTTGAAGCTGAAAATACGCATACCGTGAGCCAAGCGAACCAAATTACAAAAATAAGATGCGTAGAGCTCCAATGTGGTTTTAAAGTTTTAGATACAAATAAATGCCATGCAATGGCCAGTAAAGATGCTAAAGCAAGTAATTTAGGAATTTTAAGCGGCATTAGAAAAACAAACGCCTCGTGGATTCTAAAATAGCTAAACAAAATAAATAATATAATAAACACGGTGCTAATACGTATCGCCAAAAAACCCGCAAACGGTAATAGCAACAAGGCAAAAGCGGCTATGGGGCCAAATAGCGAATACAAACCTAAAATGAGCACAGTAATCACCAAGCCATTTATTAAATGGCAATGCGCTTTATACCAATTAACCATGTGCTTTCCTTGTTACATACTGATTCAGTATTGCCATTATTCTGTTTTGATACTTATTAAATAAAACGCCTATTAGGCAAACTAAAGCCGCGATTTGCCAAATTACATAATGAATAATTTCACTTACGCTCAGGGCAAAAACACTAATAAAACAGAGCCAGCTAGGTACTAATCGCTGAATACTAAATGCCAGATTTTCGAGCTTTTGGCTAACAACAACAAACAACACTGTTTTAAGAGTTTGTGCAAATACTAAGCTGACCACTGCACCAAGCACTCCCCATTTAGGCACTAGAATACCCAATGCTATTAGTACGCAAGCTGCACTAACAGCATTAATAATAGTGACAAATAGTGCGTTAAAATGAATATAACAACCAATATTGAGTAGATCGCTGTGATGCCTAAGTACAACAATAAATATTAAACTGGGTAAAAGCCAAGAATTTAGTAAGTAACCTTGTGGTAAAACCAAGATAAATAAATGAGGCGCAACAATAAGCATTACTGCACACAACGCAATTGCGATTTCTAAACTTAGCTCACATAAAGAAACATAACGAGTGCGACAAGAAGTTAATTCATTAAAACGACGAGAAAACCACCACATTCTGATCGGTTCAAAGGTAAACGAAGTCATAACTGCAAATTGCATTGCCACATAATATTGGGCAAGCTTTTCTTTTCCGACACTGGCTGCAATAAACCAGTTTTCAGCGCCATTATTTGCATACACAAACAGCGATGAAGCAATAATACTTAATAAAAACAAACTATTTTTATAACTTATATTCCAAGGAACATAGTTAAAACTAATCGTAATTGTGCGGCCAATGACGCATAACGAAATCATCAGCACAATAAAGCTCGACACAGCACCCGACACCATAACCCCCGTTACTCCATAGCCAAGGTAAAGTAATATAATGGTGAGTAGCGTTTGCCCCACTCCTTGTAAAATAGCTAAAAAGCAGAACTGCTTAGCCATTTCGTAATATCTTAAAAAGCAAAACACAATGGTCAGCACAGCAGAAAATGCTAAATTAACCGCTAATAACTGCAGATCAAGTTTATTAATGGAGATGGGTAATAACACACTAAATGAGCTGGTAAATAACACCATGATAACAACAAACAACGCACTCAAAACGCTACATAAAATAATCGCGTCTCTAAACAAAGCTTGTTTATAAACCGCATTTTTCATTTGTTGCTTGAACAATAATTCGGGTAACCCTAAACACAACAACAAAGACATAATAGCGGAAATAGAAACTAAAAAGTTTAGTTCACCAAATTGAGCTTGGCTTAAAAGACGAGTAGATATAGGCAACAAAGCAAAGCCAAGCCCCTTAAGTAACAAGGTTGATAGTCCAAAATAGGCGATTTGCTTTAATCCATTCATCTTTATTCCTTAAGAGTTTTGCACCCAAGATGACAATTTTTTAGCTTGTGAGCTGGCGTTAAACTTATTTGCAACTAAGCGTTTGGCGTTAATTCCTTTGGCGTATCTCTCATAGGGATTTAATTCACAAAACTCCGTTAAAATTTTCTCCAACCCTGAAATACTCGACGGCTCACACTTAAAGCCCACCGAGTCATTAACAATTTCTTTGGCTCCCATTAATTGAGTTGTGAGCACTGGAATACCACTAGCCATAGCCTCTTTTAAAACCACCGGACCAGTATCTCTATCTCCGTTACTTGAAATGCAAAATGGCGCAACTAACGCAGAGTAATTACTGGTGTTTTTTGATAGCCACAGTGGCGTTTGCTTGCCTAAAAATCTAACTTCTTTTTCAATGCCTAACTTTTCACATAAAAACTTTAGGTCGTTCATCAAAGGGCCTTCACCAACAACATCTAAAAATATTGAGTATTTTTTATTTAATTTTTTTATTGCGGGTAGTAAAAATTGTAGTCCCTTTTTTTCAACTAAACGGCCAATAAATAATAGTTTCACAGACTCATTAAGTCGGTTAGGCGTTGCGTTAAATAAACTTAGATCAACTCCACAATGCAGCAACTCAACTTTACCCGCTTTGTATTTACCTAACTGTTCAGCCATATCTTTGCACACGGCCACGGAGAAATTACACAATGAGAGTTTCAGCCTAAGATCAGTATCATTAACGTATACGTCATGCCCGTGGCCAATCGAGGAGATACTAATGCCTGCAATTTTGCTGGCTATAATTGAGTACGCCAGAGGCGCATGCATAAAGTGGCAGTGTATGTGGGAAATACCATGTTGTTTGATTATGTCAGCAATATTTAATCCGTAGCCAAGCAGTGAAGTGACCGAGATTGAGGTAAACCTTGTTGCTGTTAATGCCGCTTTAAATGCTGCCAGCGGTTTTTTCATGGCAAACTTGGCCGCATATAACAACGATTTTTCAATAGTAATGACGTTTACACTGCTATCAAGATTGGTACAACTATTTAAATTTGCAAAGGTGATAACACTGACCTTGTGCCCAGCTCTTACTAATGCGTTTATCTCAGTTACCACAAAGGTTTCTGAGGGGATATGGAAACTCGGTACCACAATGCCAATATGTTTCATGCTCAACACTCCAAATATAACTTATGGTTATTTCGCAAGAAGCATGCCCAGTTAAAACACACCAAAAACATGATTAAAAAGTCAATTTGCGAACATCTGTTGCAAAATGCAAAGCATTAGACAAAAACCCCCTCGCAAACCTATTAAAATAATTGGCGCTGAACTTGCGTAGTACTTAGTTAGTTAATTTATAAAACTAGGATGCGGATCATGAGTATAGAAATAAGCGTTATTATCCCTAACTACAATTGTAAACAATATTTAGCCAAAGCCATTAGTAGTGTTGTTAAACAAAAAAACGTGAATTTAGAAATTATTGTGGTTGATGATGGTTCAACAGATGGTAGTGTTGAGTGGTTAAAAACCGCCCAAACAACAATTCCCCAGTTAATTGTTATAGAGCAAGAAAACACTGGCGTTGTCAATGTAAGAAATCGCGCTATTGCCGCAGCAAAAGGTGATTACATTGCTTTTTTAGACGCTGATGATTACTGGAGTGATGATAAGTTATACGAACAATTAAGCTATATGAAAGAGCACTCAGAGTGCGTTTTAAGTTTCACAAACTATATGCATATTAACGAAGAATATGAACCCATTGTCGATTGTTTTTCTTTTTGGCCTGAATTTTCAAAATTTGTTGATAAAAATAATATGGGTTATCAAAATTTAAAATGCCCAATTGATTTACTGATTTTTGCTAATGTAATTGGCACATCTTCGGTTGTGGTTAAGCGTTCAGCGATTAATTATATTGGCCGATTTGATAACCAATTAAATAGCGCTAGCGACTGGGATTGCTGGTTAAAACTTGCAAGGATCGGTGATGTTGCGTTTTCACCGCGTATCGCAATGGATTACTTGATGAGAGCGGGTTCTATTACTGCAAACCGTAAAAACAGACTCAATGCAATGAAAGAAATTGTCTCGCGTTGTAAACATGATGCTGGCGTTATGGCAAAAATAAAAGCACAAGCACGCATTTTAGAATGCTATGGTGAGTACTATCGAGAAATAGGTTCTAAATTTAAAGCCCTATCGATTGCAACTGCTGCATTCACACTTTTTCCACATAAGCGAAACCTACGTCATTTACTACATGACTTAAAAATGACCTTTGCCATTACAGTAAAATAAATCCGCATTGGTTTATTTAATCAAATAGCATGTGGTTAATCCTGCATGCTATTTTTATTAACTAACTAAGCTGAACTTTGGTTAATCATGAAGGCTCAAACTGTAACTAAGCATCTTATGATCACTTCCTGCAAAATTACTCACTATTAAGCTGTTTAACGTAAATTGCTCGTCAAAAACACAGTGATCTATGGGTAACCCGGTTAGCAGTGTCGGCTTAATATTTAAGGGCATAAAACTGCTATAAGGATTTGCTCCATAACAACTTTGTGTACTTTGCCAACTAAAATAACGTGACCAAGGGACAATATTTAAATCACCTGCAATTAGCCATAGTGTTTGCTCTTGTATTGTTGCTGCATGCAGCGCCGCGAGTAAAATATTTCTATTTTCCCAGTGCTGCTTGGTTCTTGGTGATGGTGGGTGGGCAATATACGTAGTGATAACTTCATTATTAAATAACAAGCGCAGTTTAATGTAACCTAACCTATCCCCTTGAAGTTTTACTTGTTGTCTATAAATTATAGGGAAACGCGAAATAACAACGATGCCGTAAGGGATCCCCTCTACTTCACGATAACCAAATAAACTAGCCTTGGTTAAAAAACGAGAGAGCAAATGCCGATTTAAATCACTAAACTCTTGCAGAATTAATACATCCCAAGATTGTTTTTGTAAGCTAACTAAGTGCGATTCAATAAACGGGTTACTATAATTTAAGTTTATTTGTTTTATCAAAATCGCATTTTTGGTTTGCTCACTTGGTAACGAATGCAATGGTAATAATGAACTCAAACTTATCAAGCATATAATTGATAGCGCCCCACCTAAATATGTTGCTTTTATAATTAAAAGCAACATGGCAAAGCATAAGGCAATAACTAGTAATGGCATACGCAATGATACTAAAAGATCAGCGTAATAATATTGCGAAGGATTATAGGCAATCGCAATTAGCATAAACGCAGCTGCTGCGACAAAAAATTTTACTAGCCTCTTTTTTTGCAAAAGATCGCCATTGTTATCATTAAGAAACTTCAACATAAATCACTACCCTAACTAGTATAAAGAATATACCTAGGTGTATTCTTTAGCTTGATCACTTTACCGTTACTGCTTGCCTTTGACTTTTACTACCTTATTTCAAACATCTGATGTTCTGCTTGTGTATCAAACTGCCATGCAAATGAAAGGGGTTGAGTGCTGGTATCGTAAAACCAAATTTCTGCAATCAGTTCGATATCTTGTCTACTCATTGCAAGCGTAGTTTTTATAGAGCCTTGCGATAAAGGAGCTCTAACTAAGCAGTTTCCATAATCAGCACGTAGGCTATTGGCCTTTTTTTGGCAAATATTTAAGTAAGCTCTTACGTCACCTATAGAGAGATCTACATCAATCTTTAGTTTAAATTTCGTTGATAAATCAAAACGATCATCTATCACTAAACTGGCCATTCCGGCTGAGTCGGTGGTGATAGGAACGACACTCGATGGTAGTGATTCAACAGCTGCAGGTACTGCCGCAGTACTTTCGCTTTCACCACCACCACACGCAACTAAAAATGATGATAAGCATAAAATTACAGTTAATTTTTTCATTACTGTTCCCCTCTAACTGCCACATTATTGCTGTTGTAGCGATTGAACCATTGTGGATTTTGCTTTCCTGACGACTGAGCAAAATTAGCAAAGCTATCGTAGGCATCGGTTATATCTACACCTTCAAGTGGATGTAACCATTGCACTCCTACTTCAATCGCCCATGGTAGGCCGTTTTCAGTTAAGAAAAACAAACCACTTTCTTGCTGGCTCACATCATCTGCACCACTGAGATCAAACAAAGTCGCGTCAAATACTTCTGTGGGCGCTTGATTTTTCATGTGTACTTCCCAGCTGCGCGCATTTTTACCAACTAAAAAATCGCCATGATAAAAGCCCTCTGTAGCAAAAATAAAAGGGTCTAATAATGTTCCGGGGGATAATATTTTCGCTTTAGGGACTTTTAATGGGATAGTCATACTAAAAGTTACTTTGCTGTTAACGTCGCAACTGCTTTCCGTTCTAAAATACTCGCACCCTGATTGCTTATTCACATGCAGCCAAGTGTCTTGCATAAAAATTAAAATAGCCTGCTCTGTGTTTGCTTCCAAAAATGAGCCTGTTTGTAGTTCGCCATTAATCACAAACCGAATATTATCGGCATCGACTTCTCTACTTAAAATTGAGTAAGTTGTATTATTTACCGTCTCTTTAAGGCTTACCGCAAAGCCATTATGATAGGTTGCTCCTACACCAATTAACTGGCCATCAATTTTATAACCAACAACATTAGTGCCCTCAATGAGCTGAGTAGTACGGTAATTTACGACCACGTCATTAAAGTCATAATCACCTGCAAACGGCCATTTATCTTCATAAGCAAGTGTCACCCAATCGTTTTCTCCTGGGTATACAGCACTAGCAAATGTTGTTATTTCATAATCTTCCACCTCACCACCTAAAACACCGCCAGTGGCAGTAATAAGCGAAGCTTCCGAGCCATCAGTTACCCTAAAACGAGCCCATGTCTGCCCAGCTTTAACATTACTAGGTACATTAATTAAAATACTGTTATCGCCTTGATTAAGTTGATATTTAGTTATTATGCGCTCACTTTCACTAAAGCCGCCATTTTGATCCCAATCAAACCATGCATATAAAAAGCTACTCGCAGAGGCGTTTACAATAATTTGGCTATCTTGACCCGCCGATATTGCCGTCACAAAGCTCACCCCATCATCTGATGCATCAACTGGGTTGTTGATTAAGTCGGCATCAGTATTGATATTTTCACCATCGACTGTATCGCCTAAATAAATCAGGTTACTGCCAGTGCTGTTAGGATCGAATAAATGCCTGGCTCCGCTTTGCTCTAAACTGGTGTTATAAGGTAGAGGAGCATCACCAAAATCAATCGAACTATCTGTTACCTCAACTTCGGCAATAGCACAACGAGCCCCATCGTTCTGACTTGACTTAGGGCCCGATGTAAACACATTCGCAACAGGCGTATAACCAACAACAGGACTAATACTTAAATCAACTTTGTGAATTTTTCCGCTTTTATTATTACTAAAATAAAACTGACCATTGATATCAAAATAGGCAGCACCAAATGCGCCCGTATCATCACCAATATCAACTTGAGTAATAAACTTGGTAGTATTTTCTGCAACGTTAATTTCATGCAAATCACCATTTGATTCAACTGCGTATAACAGATTACTTTGCGGATGAAATGCAAAATCAAATATACCTAAGTTCCATGTCTCGGTTGCAGGTAGTAGCCGAGCAGTTATGGGGGCATCTAGATCACCCTCTAGATTGATTTCATATAAACCAAAATTGGGAGTATATACATAATACATCGCACTTTGATTTGCTTGCTCACCAGTCACTTGAATATCACCTACATAAAAATTAGTATCGGGTAGGCCAGTAACATTTAACCGCTTCATTTCGTAGTTGCTACCAATTTGCACCACGCTTTTAGGCGATTGTCGGCTAAAACCGTATAAGTATTGGTCTTTGTAATTAAAACCGACGGCATTCACACTTTCATTATTTGCCTCGCTAGCAAACGTCAAAGCCGATGATAAAATCGTAGGTTTAGCCGACACTAAATCTATACCGTAAAGCTGTGCCTTTGCATCCTGCATCAAAAATGCCTGACTAGGGCAATTATCGAATGGCTGGCTAAATACAGCACAAGGAAGTGAAACTAAACACGCTATGGCTAAATGGGTTAATCTCATTAGTAAGCCCTCAATCATTAAGTAACTGTACCAATGCAGGCATCATTCCAAAAAATAAAGCATTGAAATAAAACAAAATAAAATAAAGTTGAAGATGAAAGATGCAACTTGCAACGACCATTTTTGCATTATGCAACTAAGTACAAATAATCGTTAAAATGCGGGAGTTTTTTAAACAGTCATCATTGCCGTAACAAAAATACGGTTATTAATACGTTAAAATTTAATCACCTCACTAGGATACTTTCGGCAGTTGAGTAAACTTCACTAAATAAAGTACAATACCAAAATTAAGGCGGAGCTTATTAGCAGCTCTAGTCGGTTTATTTTAGGTAAAAACCCATGGCACACTCTCGCGGAAACTTATTTATTTTATCGGCACCATCTGGTGCGGGTAAATCCAGCTTAATCAATGCATTGTTAACTAAGTATAATGATATGAAAGTATCTGTATCGCATACTACTCGCTCGCCTCGTCCGGGCGAAGCAAATGGCGTGCATTACCACTTTGTAAATGTTGATGAATTCAAATCATTAATTGAAAAGAATGATTTTTTTGAATGGGCGCAAGTGTTCGATAATTACTACGGTACATCAAAGCAAGCAATTGAAGAGCAGCTTGCAGCAGGTATTGATGTATTTTTAGATATTGATTGGCAAGGTGCACGTCAAGTTCGTGATCTGGTCGCTGATGTTGAAACCATTTTTATCCTACCACCGTCAAAATTTGAGCTTGAAGCGCGCTTAAATAATCGCGGCCAAGATTCACAAGAAATCATTGCTGGTCGCATGGCAAAAGCACAATCTGAAACGTCTCATTACAATGAATATGACTATGTCGTGGTTAACGATGATTTTGCAACTGCGCTGAAGGAAATTGAGACGATCGTATTGGCAAAACGCTTATCGCTACAAAGCCAAGCTATTCGCCATCAAGATTTACTCGTAGACTTACTGCGTTAAATCCTAATTTGGGTTCAGTAAGTATTTTATTTGTTTAAATTAACCACAAGCTATTGGCGAATCTGACTCGGTGCAGTAAACTACGTCTTTGCTTAAAAATTTATTTGGAGTGCTAAGATGGCTCGCGTAACTGTTGAAGATGCAGTAGATGCAATTGGTAATCGTTTTGATTTAATTTTAGTTGCGGCCCGTCGTGCCCGTCAAATCGCGGTCGGTGGTAAAAAGCCACTGGTTGATCCTGAAAACGATAAACCAACGGTTGTTGCTTTACGTGAAATTGAACTTGGTTTAGTAGATAGCTCATCAATGGATCTTATTGATCGTGAAGAGCAACAACATCAAGAGGCGGCTGAAATGGCTGCAGTTGCAGCTATTGTAGGCGGCAACCAATAATCTGACTTCCTTGTCTGATTTAGCCAACGGTATAGTATTTCTATTCTAGCCGTTGGCAATCCCTTCTTTTCATCGTATATTCTTAACATACCGTTACCTATTTGCTTCACGAGAACATTGGAGTGTGAATGTATCTTTTTGAAGGTCTAAAAAAGAAAATATCAGAATACTTACCTGCTGCTGATGTAGAGCTGGTACAAAAAGCCTATGTGGTAGCCCGAGAGGCCCATGAGGGTCAAACTCGCTCAAGTGGCGAACCTTACATTACTCACCCTGTTGAAGTAAGCCAAATTCTGGCTGGTATGCATTTAGATCACGAAACGTTAATGGCTGCATTAATGCATGATGTGATTGAAGACACCGACTTTAGCCAACAAGATTTAGCCGAAATTTTTGGCGAGACAGTCGCAGAATTAGTTGAGGGCGTAAGCAAACTTGATAAGCTCAGCTTTAAAGATAAAAAAGAATTCCAAGCTGAAAACTATCGAAAAATGATTATGGCAATGACACAAGATATTCGTGTTATTTTAATCAAACTTGCTGATCGTACTCATAATATGCGCACTCTTGGAGCATTACGTCCTGACAAACGTCGACGTATTGCCCGCGAAACGTTAGAGATTTATGCGCCGATTGCTAATCGTTTAGGTATTCACGATATTAAAAATGAGTTAGAGGATTTAGGTTTTCAAGCCCTCTACCCGATGCGTCATCGCGCTTTAAAGTCAGAAGTTGCCAAAGCGCGCGGCAATCGCAAAGAAGTCATTTCAAATATCCAAACCGAGATAACAGCACGCCTTGAAGAAGCTGGCATTACAGCCACTGTTTCTGGGCGCGAAAAACATTTATATAGTATTTATAAAAAAATGCTTAATAAAGAGTTACTGTTTAATGAAGTCATGGATATCTACGCATTTAGAATTGCAGTTGATTCAATGGATATCTGCTATCGGGTACTTGGCGTTGCCCATAATTTATATAAACCAATCGAAACTCGCTTTAAAGATTATATAGCAGTACCTAAAACTAATGGTTATCAATCGTTGCATACCTCATTAGTTGGTCCTCATGGGATCCCTGTTGAGATCCAGATCCGTACTCACGATATGGATCACATGGCAGATAAAGGAGTTGCTGCTCATTGGATGTATAAAAAATCCGGTGATAACGCAGGCCACACTGCACAACAACGGGCACGTCAGTGGATGCAAAGTTTGTTGGAATTACAACAAAGCGCAGGCTCATCATTTGAATTTGTTGAAAACGTTAAAACAGAGCTATTCCCAGAAGAAATTTACGTGTTCACTCCTGATGGTCGCATAGTCGAGTTACCTATGGGTGCAACCGCCGTTGATTTTGCATACGCGGTCCATACCGATGTTGGTAATACCTGTGTGGGTGCACGCGTTAACCGTAAACCTCATCCGTTAAGTAAAGCATTAGATACGGGTCAAACAGTTGAAGTGATTACCAGCTCAGGTGCGCACCCTAACGCAACGTGGTTAAACTTTATTGTTACCGGTAAAGCACGTTTAGGAATTCGCAATTACCTGAGGAGCCAACATCATGAAGAAGCTTTATTACTTGGCCGTCGCTTACTCGACTCTGCTTTAGGTGAAACGAAGTTCGATGATCTGCCTGACGAAAATATTAGTCGCGTATTAGCAGAACATGAACTCAATACTGTATTAGAGCTATTAGTTGAAATTGGCTGCGGTAATTTAATGAGCATGCTGATCGCACGCCGCTTACTGCAAAATGACAATGATGATTTAGGCGATATGACTAAAAATGCTAAAGCGACCATTATTGGTACTGAAGGCATGCTAGTTAATTATTCTAAATGTTGTCGACCAGTGCCAGGGGATGCTATCACCGCACATATAAGCCAAGGTAAAGGCATCACGGTTCACCGCCAAGAATGTAAAAATATTCGTGGCTGGGAAACTGAACGCTCCAAGTACTTGGTTGTTAAATGGGATGATAATCCAGAAAAAGAATATATTGCAGCACTGCGTGTAGAAATCATAAACCACCAAGGCGCACTCGCAAAACTAACCAATGTAATTGCTACAACCCAAGCAAACATAGTGGAAATTGCCACAGATGAAAAAGAAAGTAATTTATACGTGATAGATTTAGGGATCACCGTGAAAAACCGTGTCCATGTTGCAAATATCATGCGCCGCATTCGCGTAATGCCTGATGTGCAAAAAGTCTATCGTAAAAAATAACATAGGATAATCATGAATAAAGCATTTATTTCTACGGATCTAGCACCTGCTGCCATCGGCACTTATAGCCAAGCAGTAAAAGTTGGTACAGCAGTTTACTTATCGGGTCAAATTCCATTAGTTCCCGCAACGATGGAAGTGATCTCTGAAGATTTCGCAGAACAAACACATCAAGTATTTAAAAATATTAGTGCGGTATGTGAAGAAGCCGGTGGCAACATCCAAGACTTGGTAAAAGTTAATATCTATTTAACTGATCTATCTAACTTTGCGACGGTAAATGAAGTAATGAGCCAATACTTCAAAGCACCTTATCCTGCCCGAGCAGCAATTGGCGTGCGCGCATTACCAAAAAACGTGCAAGTTGAAATTGACGGTATTATGGAATTGCCTTCAACAAATTAAGCTTACAGCAATACACCTAAGTATTTATACTTAGGTGTATTAACTCATCAGTCCCCTTTTCCTCGATCTTCTTGACAGTTATTCAAATCTCTAGCACTCTATCTTTATATAATTATAAAAACCTTTAACTTAAGTGTTGTAAAAGGATGATCCGTGTTTAAGCTTGCTCATAACGGTAATGTACTACTCGATGTTATAGAACATTCGCCGCCTAGTGCCGCTTTTGTTATTGAGGCTCTAGAAAAATCAACATTCTGTGAATGTCGCATAGACTATGATGCTATCAATGCTTTTTTTAAAGAGCCTAGTAGCGAACGTAGTTTAGTGGTTGCCAGTAAGCATGACGCCACACTAACTGTTACACTCAGTGATGATAAAATGTTAGCAACAGGCGAACTCACACTCGCACAAGGTGGCAAAGTTTTGGCCCTTGATCAAGCGAAACAGCAGCTGATCAAAGCTGGGGTTGCTCGGGGCTACAAACAAGCATTTTTAGAGCAGCTGCTACAAAAACAATTTGAATTACCCGCTGGCACTACCGTTAAAGGTATCCTCGCTAAAGGTCGCTTACCAGAAGACGGCAAATCATCAAAATTACTCCCTCAAGTATTAACTTTAAAAGAGCGTTTGCATACCCCGAAACTGCGCGAAGATGGCACTGTCGATATGCGCGACTTTGGCAAGTTAGCAAGTGTTGAACCCGGTACATTATTAGTTCGACAGCAACCCGCAACCCCTGGTAAAGAAGGTTTTACCGTAAAAGGCGATGTCCTTCCGGCAAAAGCAGGAGAAAGTAGCCCGCTAGTTGCTGGTGAGGGCAGTGAAATATCAAAAACTAATCCTCTTGAATTAATCTCAAGTATTGCGGGCGTACCAGTCGAAATTCAAAATGGTATGCGCGTTGATGATATTTTTACGATTGGCGATGTCACAGTTAAAAGCGGCCATATAAACTTTGATGGCAGCATTATTGTCACTCATAATATAGAGCCTGGCATGAAAGTAACCGCGAAAGGCGATATAACTGTGATGGGCACGGTTGAATCCGGAGAGCTGACAGCGCAAGGTAATATCACCATTAAACAAGGTGTGATTGGCCACCAGCTAGATGATAAAACGCTTTCGTGCAAAATTATTTGTAACGGTGATATTCATTTATCTCACTCCCAATATAGCTACCTTGAAGGTAATAATATTTTTATTGAGCGCCAAGCTAGCCACTGCGCAATGAAAGCGACTAAGCTTTTACAGATAGGCCAAGCAGACAATCCACAAGGGAAGTTATTTGGTGGCGAGATCCTGGATGCCGGAATGATTATCGCTGGTGAAATTGGTAATGAATCTGGCGCTAAAATGCTCATAAACATGGTTGCCTCAGGAAAGTCTGTTACTACTGAAACCGATGAATGCCTTAAAGAATTAGCTAAAACCGATGAGCAATTAGACACCCTGCAAGCAACGCTAGAAAAGGCCGATTTAGTAAAAGATTTAGATAAGAAAAAACTATTGCTCGCTAAAATAGGAGCTACTCAGCAACATTATTGCCAACAAGCAGAGCAGCTAGAAAAACGCCTAACAACGCTAGAACAAAGTCTATATGAACTACTTGATAATGCTAATTTAGCGGTCAATAAAAAATTGCATTCTGGGGTAGAAATCCACATTTTCGATAAAGTATTAAGAACAAATCGCAGCTATCCTCCTTGTAACGTAAAACTGCAAGAAGGAAAAATAGAGATTGAATTTAAAACCAGTTGATCGCAAGCAGATAGAGACTAACAGCAGATAATCTCTATTCTCTCGTCTACGTTATAAAATACCAGCCACTTGTTGTTTTAACTCCTCCGGCCATACACTTACTTGTACTTGACCGATGTGAGGTTTTTGTAATAACAACATCGCCAATCGAGATTGACCAATGCCACCACCTATTGTCTGTGGTAATTGTTTAGCTAGTAGTTGCTTATGCCAATCAAATTCTAAACGAGCTTGGTCACCGGTAATTGCAAGCTGTGCAACTAATGCTTCTGGTGATACGCGAATACCCATTGATGAAATTTCAAAAGCATCTTCAAGCACAGGGTTCCACAGTAAAATATCACCATTTAAGCCACTGTATTGCTCGCAAGTCTGAGTCGACCAATCATCGTAGTCAGGTGCGCGTACATCATGAATCTTACCATCGGCTAATGCCCCACCAATGCCTATCAAAAACACCGCACCATATTCTTGTGTAATCGCTTTTTCGCGCTGCTTGGCGGTAAAATCAGGGTACATTTGACGTAACTGTTCACTGTGTACAAAAGTAATATCAGCGGGTAAAAATGGTGATATACCAAATTCATCAGCAACAAATTGCTCGGTTGCTTTTAAGCCTTTATACAAGGCTTGTACTGTTTCTTTTAACTTATCAAGAGAGCGCTCAGAACTGGCACAAATTACTTTCTCCCAATCCCACTGATCAACATAAACAGAATGGATGGGGCTTAATGACTCTTCATCCGGGCGCAACGCTTTCATATGTGTGTATAAACCTTCACCAATTGCAAAGCCGTGCTCAGCTAGTGTTTTTCGCTTCCATTTTGCCAAAGAGTGAACCACTTCAAATTGACTCGCTGGAATAGTTTTAACTTTTACCGCAACCGCATTTTCAGTGCCACTTAGGTTATCTTGGATACCATCGCCTACTTTAGCCAAAATAGGCGCTTGTACTTCAATTAACCCTAGCTGTTGTTCTAGCTGGTGTGAAAAATACTGTTTAACTTTACTAATTTGCAGCTGTTGCTGGACAAAGTGTGAACTCATAATAATTGGCCTCATTCCCAGTTATTGTTACTTGCATAAATGCATGATTGCACTATGAGCAACCATGTCGTTAAAGCAATCCTCAATCATTTTGCACTTTAATTCAATAACCAATAACAGAAACACCTTTACCATATTAATTTGATTAATTTAGTGGTATAAAAAATGATGATTCAACAATTTAAAGATGATATTTATATGGAAAATTATCAAATCGATAATCTTGATAAACAGATCCTCCACGCATTAATGGATAATGCCCGCACAGCCTATGCAGAATTAGCCAAACGGTTCGCCGTTAGCGCAGGTACAATTCATGTACGGATTGAAAAAATGAAACAAGCCGGGATCATTACAGGCACCCAAGTTAGCGTCAATGCCAAGCAGTTAGGCTACGATGTATGTTGTTTTATTGGCATCAACCTCAATAATGCTCGAGACTACCCACAAACCTTATTGCACCTAAAGGAACTTGAAGAAGTCGTTGAGGCTTATTACACAACCGGTAACTACAGTATTTTTATTAAGGTAATGACCCGTTCAATTGATCATTTACAAGATGTATTGATCAATAAGATTCAAGCTATCGAAGCTATTCAGTCAACCGAAACGCTAATATCACTGCAAAACCCAATTAGCCGCTCAGTAATGCCTTAAGACGGTAATTCCCGTATAATAGCGGCAATTTTATGAGTTAAGACAAGGCTAAAAATGGAAAACACCCGCTATCATCGCATTAAACACGTACTAGATCGTCGTCAAACCGATTTAACCGTGTGCTTAGAAGATGTGCACAAACACCATAACTTGTCTGCAATTGTTCGCAGCGCTGATGCTGTGGGTTGCCATAATGTTCATGCAGTATGGCCACAAAACCAAAAATGGCTCACCAATAATACCTCTGGGGGCAGTAAAAATTGGATCGCAACTCACTTACATAAAGATATCGACAGCGCTGTGGCTATGATGCGCCTGCATAATCCGCAAGTACAAATACTCGCTACTAACTTATGCCCTGATGCTGTTGACTACCGTGAGATTGATTATACTCTGCCAACAGCCATTATTGTCGGCCAAGAAAAAACCGGGATCTCTCCACAAGCACTTGCCCACGCAGATAAAAACATTATTATTCCAATGCAAGGTATGGCGCAGTCTCTGAATGTGTCTGTGGCCGCTGCACTGATATTATTTGAGGCACAAAACCAACGTCTGCAAGCCGGCTTATATGAGCGCACTATGCTGGATGAGAGCATAAAACATAAGATGCTATTTGAAGGTTGCCATCCAATCATTGCACAAAAATGCAAAGAAAAATCGCAACCCTATCCAGCCCTCGATGAAAATGGTGAAATCATCGCTGATGATGAGTTTTGGCACAAATTAAAACATGCTTGATGACAAGCCTGTTCGCACGTAAACTAAAAAGTATCTAAAAATGAAAGATTTGAGCGTATTGTGTCAAAGCCAACTTTAAGCCGCTACCCAATCACTGACCTCAAAGGCGTTGGTCCAAAGATGGCCGAGCGGCTAAAAAAACTCGGCATTAGCACAGTGCAAGATATGCTCTTTCATCTACCGCTTCGATATGAAGACCGCACCCGTATTTATGCTATCAGTGATTTAGCTGTGCATAGTCATGTCAGTATTGAAGCCACCATAGAAACCAGCCAAATTACCTTTGGTAAACGTAAAATGCTCGTTTGCCAAGTTAACGATGGTACTGGACGACTCACCCTGCGATTTTTTAATTTTACTGCAGCACAAAAGAATACCTTAAGTAGCGGTAAGGTGATCCGCTGTTTTGGCGAGGTACGACGTGGCAGAGTGGGTTATGAAATGACTCATCCTGAATACAGCCTCAGCGATACACCGAGCGAACAACCAACAGCGACCACACTAACGCCTGTTTACTCGACAACGGAAGGGTTAAAACAACTGTCGATCCGTGCATTAAGTGATCAGGCGATTGCATTACTTGAAAAATATCAGGTAGAAGAGTTATTGCCAGTGCAATTCCAACACGCTGGTATGGATTTAACTCAAGCACTGCTACTTTTACATCGCCCCGCTAATGATGTAGATATCACCGCATTAGAGCAAGGCCTGCACCCGGCTCAACAACGTTTAGTGTTTGAAGAGTTACTGGCGCAAAATTTGAGCTTATTAAAATTACGTCAACAAGGACAGCAAGTAAAAGCAGTTGCTCTGAACCCTATTAATCATCTGGAGCATGATTTTTTAGCGCAGCTCCCCTTTGCTCCAACCAACGCGCAAAACAAAGTCGTCGCTGAAATAAAAAACGATTTGCAGTCTCCTTATCCAATGATGCGCTTAGTACAAGGCGATGTTGGCTCAGGTAAAACCCTCGTTGCGGCACTGAGCGCCTTAACAGCTATCGCACAGGGCTATCAGGTGGCATTAATGGCACCCACCGAAATTCTGTCAGAACAACATGGCATTACTTTCGAAAATTGGTTTACGGCTTTAGGTATAACTACAGCATGGCTCGGTGGTAAAACCAAAGGAAAAGAACGCAGCGCAACGCTTGAAAAAATAGCATCAGGTGAAGCGCAAATGATTGTTGGGACTCATGCGTTATTTCAAGAACAAGTAACATTTAATAACCTAGTGCTTATTATTATTGACGAACAACACCGCTTTGGCGTCCATCAGCGCTTATCGCTACGAGAAAAAGGCCGTTTTGGTGATTGCTATCCCCATCAACTGGTTATGACAGCAACACCGATCCCACGTACACTGGCGATGACAGCTTATGCCGATTTAGAAACGTCCGTGATTGATGAGTTGCCACCAGGACGTACCCCAATTAAAACCATTGCACTACCTGATACGCGTCGTGATGAAATTATTGCTCGTGTAAAAACAGCCTGTACCGAGCAAGGTCGTCAAGTATATTGGGTATGCACCTTAATTGATGAATCGGAAGCATTGCAATGCCAAGCAGCAGAAGATAGCGCACTGCAATTAACTCATGCACTGCCAGAGTTAACTATAGGATTAGTTCATGGCCGTATGAAAGCAGCAGAAAAGCAAGCTATTATGAGCGAGTTCAAAGCTGGAAAGATTCATATATTAGTGGCGACAACGGTCATTGAAGTCGGTGTAGATGTGCCGAATGCCAGTTTGATCATCATTGAGAATCCTGAACGGCTTGGCCTTGCACAATTACATCAGTTACGTGGGCGAGTTGGTCGTGGTGCAATCGCATCCCATTGTGTGCTTTTATACCACGCACCGCTGTCTCATACTGCACAAAAACGTTTGGCTGTTCTAAGAGATAGCAATGATGGTTTTGTAATTGCAGAACGTGATTTGGAAATTCGTGGTCCAGGTGAAGTGCTCGGCACTAAACAAACAGGCTTAGCGGAATTTAAAATTGCTGACTTAACCAGAGATAAGCACACACTCAACTTAGTCAGACCTATCGCACTACAAATGCTCCGCCAGTATCCTGAACAAGTAGAACAACTAATCAATCGCTGGCTTGCGGGTAAATCAGTGTATGCACAAGCTTAATAGTAAAAAACCTTACAGCAATAAGTAAGGCTTTTTCAACGGTCTAAAGACTAAAACTTGTATTCCATGCCAACACCTAAGTAATCTTGATCAACATTGCTGTCCATATCAAAATTAGTGTAGAAGGCAAATAACGTGGTGTTTTTGCTCAAGGAGTGATCAACACCTGCAGAGATGGCAGACTTTTTATCACCCGCATCAAAATCCATTACTTGGTATTGAACTTTAAATGTATTGCTATCAAGAGTGTAAGCCGCATTAACTAAATAACCATCGGCATCACCGCTACCATCCACTTTTTCTTGGCTTTGGTACATTGCACCTAATTTAAAATCAGCTACCTTCCCTTGCACGGTAGCGCGTACAACATCATAACCATTAACTTCACTGTCGGCAGCAACTGATGCATAAACATTGCTTTTCTTCAGTCCAGCATCGCCATAAGTAAGTGCTAATGAATAACCGCTATCGCCATCACTGTCTTTTTCTGCAACGTAAGTTGCAAGCACTTTAAAGCCACTTAAATCCTTTGATGAATAAGTAACTGTATCACTAAGACGGTTTTCACCTTTAAATAAATTTTTGATATCACCTTCAAGGTTATCAAATAAATCCAACTTTCCTTGTGATTGCTTTAAAGCAGTATCATTACGGCCAATCACTAATTGACCAAATCCACCTTTTAAACCAACGTATTGATTACGTGATGTAACCGTGTCTTTTGAATCATCAGAAACATTAACTTGAAATTCGAACTTATAAATAGCTTCTAAGCCATCACTGATGTTTTCAGAACCTTTAAAACCAATTCGCGATGCATTGCTTTTAATTTCGCTGAATGACCCTTCACCGTCATCCGAAGATTGCACAGATACATTCGCTTTACCATACACATCAACATCAGCAAACGCAGAAAAAGATAAACCACTTAACACAGCTAGTAATAAGCTCGACTTTGCAAATTTCATATTATTTCCTCAATAAACGCAACAGACTAATTTTTAATTCGCTGCATTTTGCCTGTGGTAAATGACAGAAATATTACAACAGAAACATTTATGACTCATATTATTCATAAAAAGGAACAACAAAAGACATCAAATCAACATAAAACTGTCATATATAGCTTACTTAGCACTAAATTCACTGCTTATTGTTGGTGTTAATTCCAGTAATAAATTAACCAACGTCTCAAGCAAGGGTTTTTGTTCATTATCTCTGTGATAAGCGACAAAAATATCCCGAGAAGTATGTTCCACATCAGACACTCGATGTAGCTCCCCTTTATCTATATGGCTTTTCGCTAAAACTTCAGGAATAAATGCACTACCTCCACATTGTAGTATCAAATCTAATGCAATGCGTCCTGTGCTGGTGCGAAAATATGGTGGAGTGTGACCAGTAAATTGCCGTGCATGCCAAAGAGAGAAGGTAGTTCCCCAGTCAACATAGACATATTGATTATCAAAAAAGTTTTCATTCGCAGCTCCTTCAAATGCACTGATAGGTATAATTGGCAAGGTGCAAATACGCTCAACTACTAATTCATCCACTTTTGGTGGATCAAATAAAATAGCTAGGTCTAAGGTGCGCTCTAATAATAACCGTGTGCTTTCTTGTTGTGCTTTAACTTCAGCCACCAGCGATACCCCTGGCATTGCAGAAACAATATTAGTGATACCAAACTGTAAAAAAGCATCCCAAATATTAGGCGTCCCTGCTAAACTCACTTGCTTATGCATATTATCCGCAAGAGCAACATCGACTTTAGCCCGTTGCATACCAGTAATAATCATTTGCGCATGGGGTAATAAGCGCTCCCCTGGTGCAGTCAATTGGATGTTATTACGTTGGCGGATAAATAAATTAACCCCTAGTCCTTGTTCTAATTGACGAATTCGAAAACTCACCGCAGACTGCGTAATGTAAAGGTTTTCAGCCGCTTTACCAAAGTGACGAGTACGTACCACTTCGACAAAGGTTTTCAATAAATCTATATCCAATTATTTATCCTCACGATAAAAATTTTTTGTTTAATAAATTGCGCAACTTGATCCATACTCCAGCTTGAAAATAGGGTATGAGGAAACAGCCATGAGCAATGATATTTCACTACTTCGCCAAGCATTTGTAAGCCAACGTCAGTTTTATGATGATCAAAACTTTCCGCGCGGATTCGGCCGCAGCGGTAATTTTACCTTACTAGAAGCCAGTATCCTTGAACAACACGGTGTTGTTCTAAAAGGGTTATATAATAAAACCCTTGAACCACAAAATGAAATCCAAGAACAATTTTTTGCCGTTGTCTCTGGTAATCAAGAACCAACCAACGCAATTGAACGTGCGTGGATTAAATACCTAAAGCTAACGACGTGTAAAGCAAAGTTTCATACTCTGTTTGGGCGTTCTAAAATTTCAAGTCCTGCACCACAAAATCCAGACTACTATTCGGAGTCTGATAGTTTATAAAAGTAATGGTGTTATTTGCTTTTTCGTGTTTTAACAGTTACAACTTGTATAACTGAACAAACTTGGCCATGCCAAAAACAAGGTGTTACGTGACACGAAAAATACTCATCATTGAAGATACGCCAACTATAGCGCGAGTGCAAAAGCACATTGCAATTAAAGTTGGCTATGATGCAGATATAGCCTGTTCCTTAGCGCAAGCAAAAGAGTTAATTAGTAAAAATAACTATTTTTGCGCTGTAGTAGACTTTATTCTACCTGACGCACCACAAGGCGAGGCTGTACCCTGCACTATTGAAGCTCAAATTCCTACTATAGTAATGACCGGCAATATAGATGCAAAGACCCGTGATACCGTCGAAAAATATCCAATAATTGATTACATCACTAAAGAGAACAAGCAAGCCTACCATTATTTAGAAAAGCAACTACAGCGCTTACCTCGCAACGAAAACGTTAAAGTCTTAGTCGTCGATGACTCACCATCAGCACGACTACATATATGCAGCTTGCTTAAACGTCATAAATATCAAATATTACAAGCCTGTGATGGCATTGAAGCACTTGCAGTGCTCGAACAAACACCTGATATAGCAGTTATAATTGCAGATAACGAAATGCCTAACATGAATGGTGATGAGTTATGTGGTGAAATTCGTCGCTTATACAGTAATGATGAAAAAGCAATAATCGGTATTTCCGGCTCAAATGCAGCGCATCTTTCGGCGCGTTTTTTGAAAAATGGCGCAAACGACTATTTACGTAAACCATTTAATAACGAGGAATTTTATTGCCGTTTGAGCCAGAACGTTGACATGCTGGAACAAATTGCCACCATTCGCTTACAAGCGAACACTGACTATTTAACTAAACTACCTAATCGTCGCTACTTCTTTGAAGAGACCACAAAATCATTAAAACAACTGCAGAAAAAAGAGTTAATTCCCTCTTTGGCGATGCTCGATATTGACCATTTCAAAGCAATCAATGATACCTATGGCCACGATGCTGGTGATGAAGTACTAAAAGGACTTTCAATTTGTTTTGCAAAATACTTTACAAAAGACTTGGCGGCTCGTTTAGGCGGTGAAGAGTTTGCTGTGTATTTTAATGACACAAATAAAGATGAAATATTAAAACGTCTGGATAATTTTCGTCACTTTGTTGAGCTCAATAGCCCTGAATTTAGCAAAGAAAAAATTCAATTTACGCTCTCTATTGGTTACGCACACGGGCCTGTTTATCAAATTGATGAATTATTAAAACAGGCCGATATTAAGCTTTATGAAGCCAAAGAAACTGGCCGCAATAAAGTCATTGCTTAAACAGGCTTAGTGGGTGCAGGGATATTTTCACGTTTACGCTTTTGTGATTGTCGATAGGAATCCCAACTAAAGATAGCCAGCGCACTCCAAATACAAGCAAATGTTACTATTCGTTCAGGACTAAATACTTCACCATAAAATACCACCGCCAACACAAACATTAAACTTGGCCCAATATATTGGAAAAACCCTAAGGTAGTATACTGCAATCGCTTGGCAGCACCTGTAAAGCAAAGTAGTGGCAGTGTGGTAATAACGCCTGCACTGATCAACAATACATTAGTATGCCAATCATTCGCTACGAAATCAGAGCTATTCGATGGCGCCATTAACCACCAATATACTAAAGCAACTGGCAATAATATTAATGCCTCTAGTAGTAACCCCGGCAATGATTCGATAGGTAACTTTTTACGAAGTAAGCCATACACCGCAAATGACCCTGCTAATGAAAGTGCGACCACCGGAAATGAGCCAAAACTAATAACTTGGATCACCACACCAAATAACGCCAGAGCAACCGCTAGCGCTTGCCATTTGCGTAGTTTTTCACTTAAAAAAAGCATACCTAGCAGTACGTTTAATAACGGATTGATATAATAACCAAGACTTGCATCAAGCATATGATCATTATTAACCGCCCAAATAAATAGCCCCCAGTTAAAGCCAAGTAAGGTGGCCGTAATAACCAGCATAGCAATGAGTTTAGGGTGTTTAAGTACATGCTGTACTTTATGCCATTGATTCATTACTGCAACAATGATGACGATGAATAATACCGACCAAACCACACGATGCATCAGTATTTCAAAAGCTGATATATGCTGTAGTAATTTAAAATAAATAGGTGCTAAGCCCCACATAAAAAAAGCCATACAGGCTAAGATAACACCTTTACGCTGTTCAGGATTAGTTGGCATAGATTGTTTCTGATGTAGTTTAATGGCGGCTAGTTTACCTGCCAGCTACGCTTTATCCAACTAAATAAGTTGCCGTACCAAAAGCTATTTGAATGCCTTGTTCATTATGGAGCTCCATCCGGCATACACATACTTTATTACCGGAGCGAATTAGCTTAGCACTAGCGGTAAATTCAAGCCCTTTGCCTGGACGCAAGTAATCAGTGCGCAAATCGATGGTGCCGAGTGTCGCTAGCTTGGTTTGAATACTAACTATATTAAGCTCAGTGAGCTTATCTATCATCGCCGCCGCCGCTAGCATCCCCCCCACATTATCAAGCACCGCAGAGATCACCCCACCGTGGAGAATTTTTTGAGCAGGATTACCAATAAAGACATCCTGCCAAGGAAAGCTTATTTGCGCTTGTTCCGCATCTAGTGATTTAACTTTTATTTGTAAAAACTGGTTAAACGGCATTTGCTCTACAAAAACTTTAGCAACTTGGTCAATTAATTGGGCTTTATTCATTATTATTATCCGCGACTTTATAACTGGTAAGATGAGTAAAGCACAACTAAAAAGAAAGTGCGATAAAAAGCACCTATGCAAGGTCGTCTAAAAGCTCTAAAATGTCCGCGATGAATACACCAAATCCCACAGCAAGCACCGTAGTGCGCAGTCCCGCAGCTATACTCAAACAAGTGTTTGGTTATAGCGAATTTCGTGATGGCCAAGAAACGGTGATCAATGCAGCCCTTAACGGCCAAGATTCGCTAGTATTGCTGCCAACTGGCGGCGGCAAATCAGTATGCTACCAAGTGCCCGCGCTTGCCTTAAGCGGTCTGACAGTCGTTATTTCGCCATTAATTTCCCTTATGCAAGATCAAGTATCACAATTGCAAGCGCTCGGGGTGAAAGCGGCGTATATCAATAACAGTTTAA
The DNA here is from genome assembly GCF_014163545.1 of Pseudoalteromonas sp. SR45-6. NCBI lineage: Bacteria > Pseudomonadati > Pseudomonadota > Gammaproteobacteria > Alteromonadales > Pseudoalteromonadaceae > Pseudoalteromonas > Pseudoalteromonas sp. SR45-6. Next base: position 83,377 of record NZ_JACJDM010000009.1, on the reverse strand, counting down.
ACCGCGACGAACAGCAGCAAATATATCAACAACTGCACAATGGTTTGCTTAAGCTACTGTATGTTGCACCTGAAAAAGTGCTGCAACATGAATTTAAAGAGCGCTTAAGTCACCTTAATATTAGTTTATTTGCGATTGACGAAGCTCACTGTGTATCACATTGGGGTCATGATTTTCGCCCTCACTACTGCCGCTTAAGCGAACTAAAACAACGCTTTGCAGATGTGCCTATGATGGCGCTCACAGCGACAGCTGATAAAGCCACGCGGTTTGATATCGTCCAGCAGCTTGGTTTAAATGCCCCCTATATACACACTGGTAGTTTCGATCGACCAAATATTCGTTACACCATTGAAGAAAAATTCAAACCGCTGGCGCAATTACTTCGCTACTTAAAAGAACAACAAAGTCAAAGTGGTATTATTTATTGCACCAGTCGAAAACGAGTTGATGAAATAGCTGAAAAGATCGCTGATGCTGGAATGAACGCAGCGGCTTACCATGCAGGTATGAGTAACGAGCAACGCCAATTTGTACAAACCGGTTTCGCCCGTGACGATATTCAAATAGTGGTGGCTACTGTTGCCTTTGGCATGGGCATTAATAAACCCAACGTCCGTTTTGTACTGCATTATGATATTCCCAAAAGTATCGAGTCTTACTATCAAGAAACTGGCCGTGCTGGCCGTGATGGCTTGGCCGCTGAAGCTATTATGTATTTTGATCCGGCCGATATTGGCCGTGTTAGGCGATTTTTTGAAGACATTGAAGATGAACAACGTCGTCGTGTCGAAGAGCAACGCTTTAACGCCATGGCCAGCTTCGCAGAAGCACAAACATGTCGTCGACAAATACTTCTTAACTACTTTAGTGAATATCAACGCGAACCTTGCGGCAACTGCGATATTTGCCTAAATCCACCAAAAAGTTTTGATGGTACTTTAGTGGCACAACAAGCCCTTTCGTGTGTGTATCGTGCCGAACAACGGTTTGGTTTAGGCTACATAGTTGAGCTACTGCGCGGAGCAAATACCAGCCGCATTAGGGATAACAATCACCACCAACTCAGCACTTATGGCATAGGTAAAGACCACAGTAGTGAATTTTGGCTCAGTATTTTACGCCAACTGATTCACCAAGGCTTACTGAGTCAAGATATCACCCAAGGCTCAGCACTGCGCTTAACCGAAGGTGCTCGCGCTATTTTGAAAGGTCAATACGCGCTGCAAATGGCTGAACCACGTCTGCAAGCGAAGCACGTATACCAAGACAAGCTCGCTCAGTTTAATTACGATAAAAAGCTATTTGCCAAACTACGTGCCTTACGTAAAGAGCTTGCCGATGCGGATGATGTGCCACCATATGTGGTGTTTAACGATAAAACCCTCGCAGAAATGGCGCAACTAATGCCAACCAATGACAGTGAATTTCTCAAAGTGTCAGGAGTTGGCTTTACTAAACTCAATAAGTACGGCAGCCCTTTTTTACACGCCATACGCGACTACTTAGCCCAGTCTTAAATAAAGAGAAAATTGATGACTCAGCTGCAACTAGATAATCAACATAATGCCATTATTATTATCCCCAGCGAAATGCCCAACGATGATGATTTCGAGCTTTGGGCGCAGTTATTTTTACATGGCCCAGAAATAGTAATTGGTGAATTTGCAGCGGGAGCGGATCGCCACCAATGTCGCTTTACGTATGCACAGCAAAGCTTTAATTTAAACTTTGAACACTACAGTAACAGTATTTGGGTTAATGGCGAAGGCATTGAAGCTGAGCATTTATTAGCAGCCTTAGCACACTATTTTCTTACACTATTGCAACAATGAGGTAGACTTATACACAAACTTAGTGTGTAGTGGGTTAACGGTAAAAACCCATAATAAAGGATTTCAATGGTTGTAAATAACGCTTATGCATTTTTATTGTTTAGCTGTTGCAGCACTTTGCTCTATTCATCCTATGGCTTAGCGCAATCATCTGGTGACGAACAGCAAAGTTGCAGTAATCAACGCACAATTACACCCACTGAAAAAAATCTCCGTCGCCAACTTGATGTCGATGAGACACTGCCAGAAAAAACCAACAAAGCCAAAATTGCCCAGGTCGAACTTGATCAACTCAACGTCTTCAATACCAATTTAGAAGCAGAAAATAACGCATTATTTCGCTTTGCCAATCGTGTTCATATGACCACTGAGCCAGACGTTATAAAAAATATTTTATTGTTCGAACCTGGTGATCACTATGAGCCGAAAAAACTCGCCGAATCAGAGCGCTTATTACGTCGTCAAGGTTATCTATACGATGCCAGAATAAAAGCAGAAACTAACTGCGATGGTGACATTAATGTAAAAGTGATCACCCGCGATTTATGGACGTTACTACCAGAAATTAGCTTCAGCCGCAGTGGTGGCGAAAATAAATCGAGCATTGGGTTTCGCGAATCCAATTTATTTGGCTGGGGTAAACGTTTGTCACTTGCTCGCACTACCGATGCAGAACGTAATGGTTACCTGTTTGTTTATGATGATCCTAATATACTTTCTAGCCGCTACCGTGGTCGTATAGAATACTCAGATAACGACGATGGTAAACGCCATTTACTCGAGCTTAGCTACCCTTTTTACTCTATTGATACGCCTTACAGCTATGGCTTATTAAGCTACTCTGATCAACGAATTGAATCTCTCTATAAACGTGGTGAAGTATTCAGTCAATTTATCCAGAAAACAGACTATAATCGTATTCACTTTGGCCACTCTAAACAGCTTGCTAATAATTGGACTCAACGTATTAGCGTCGGTTACACCCATGAACAACAAGCATTTGAAAGCACTGTAAATACCGTCACACCATTGGCAGAAAAGCGAGAGCTAAGTTATCCATATATCAGTGGTCATTGGTTTGAAGATCACTACATAAAAGTGCGTAATTTCGACAGTATTTATCGTACTGAAGATTTAAATCTTGGTTGGAATGTGCAAGGTTTATTAGGCTATGCAAGTGAAGAATTAAGCAATGACGATAGCCGCGCTATTTACTCTTTTGATGCGAAAAAAGCTCATTTTAGTGGCGATAATACCCTTTGGCGCTTTCATGCTAGCCTAGATGGTAATTGGAACGAACAACAAAGCAAAGTAGAGAACTTACTCGCGAGCACTCAAGTGCAGTATTATTTAAACACCAGTTTTGAACAATCGTGGTATGCCAAAATACGCTTAGACTATGCTAAAAACCTAACTCCCGACAAACAGCTAATCTTAGGCGGCGAAAATGGCCTACGTGGCTATCCGCTAGACTACCAACAAGGCGATCGTAGTTTTTTAGTTAATCTTGAAAAACGCTATTATTGGGAATACGACCTGCTTCAGCTGTTTAAAGTTGGTGGAGCTGCATTTTTTGATATTGGTCGCGCTTGGTTTAATGACCAAAATAACGGTAAAAATGGCCAAGTATTGAAAAATATAGGTATCGGGTTACGGCTCGCTCCAAGCAGAGCAAATGCAGGGACTGTGATCCATTTAGATATCGCCGCTCCACTTGATAAAAGTGATGATGTTGATTCTATTCAATGGCTAGTCACTGTAAAAAATTCCTTTTAAAGTGTGCTAAAAACGCTAAACTAGTTGCTCCTAAACCGCATTTGGATTGATTGTGGAACTGTTAGATATTCTTAGCACGCAGTATAAACTCATCGTCACTTTAGTCGCTCTGTTACTTTTTCCTGTACTATTAAAACTGACTAAAAAATTACTCGAAAAAACTATTAAGGGCAAAGTCGATATTCACCGTAAATATCGTGCCGAACTATTACTGAAAATTATTCTCGCATTTGTAATGCTGTGCTTAGTGTTAGTTTTTTGGGGTATTGAATTACGGGGTTTACTGGTACTTGGCTCATCCTTGTTTGCCATGCTAGGTGTTGCACTATTTGCAGCTTGGTCGCTATTGAGCAATCTGACCTCGTTTTTGCTAATGTTTATTCAAAATGACTGTCGTGTTGGTTATTGGGTTAGAGTTATTGACGGCGCGAACTTTGTTGAGGGGCGTATTGTCGAGATGGGCTTGATGAATGTGGTATTAGAACATGTTGATGGGCACCGAGTTATTTATCCTAATAACCTATTTGTTACTCGTCCGGTGATGGTTTTAAATAAAGAGCCGAAACCTACTAAAGCAATCGCGGTTAAGCGCGCTATTGGACCTAAAAAGCTGCAATAAACGAAAAGCACATAACAAAAAGCCGTTTAAGAATATCCTTAAACGGCTTTTTTGATCAGTTACAATCAGCAATTAATTATTTAATTCCGCTGTTTTTAACTCATCTTCAATATCACTTATTTCATCAATAAAGGTTTCAAGCTGTTGTTCTACCAAGCTGTTTGCGTGAGCAAAATATGCTAAATGAAACACTGCATCACCTTCATTAACCAGTGGCATAGTTTGTTGACCAATCACTATACCACTTCTTGGCGCTAATAATTCCAGCTCAGAATCACCGAGCGGGCTACTGATATAAGCTAATATTTGCCCTTTCATTACTCGCTCACCCAATGATACTTGCGCACGCACAATGCCATCGACTTCAGCACGCACCCAACTGGTAGAGCTGGCAATAATTGGCTCAGGTAACTTCTTAGCGCGCTTGCCACGGATCATTTTTAAATGACGCATGACATAATCAACGCCTTGCATACCAGCCGCTATTGCAATTGGATCAAACCGCAGCGCTTCTCCAGCTTCGTATGTAATCACCGGAATACCTAAGTTCGCGGCCTCACTTCGCAGTGAACCATTACGAAGTGACGCATCAATAACGGCTGGTGTACCAAATGCATTCGCCATTTGTGCCGTTGCTTCATCACTCAAATCTGCGCGAATTTGCGGTAAATTGGTGCGATGTATTGCGCCAGTATGTAAATCAATAATATGCGTACAATGAATGGCCACTTGCGAAAAGAACATATGTGCCATACGTCCAGCAAGCGATCCACGAATAGAACCTGGAAAGCTGCGATTCATATCACGGCGATCAGGTAAATAACGTGACTTATGAATAAAACCAAATACGTTAACAATCGGCACAGCAATCAGCGTACCACGCAGCTGGTTAGCATCTATTTTTGCTAATAATTGGCGTACGACCTCTACGCCATTGAGTTCATCACCATGAATAGCCGCACAGACCATTAAAACAGGCCCTGCTTGAACTCCATTCACTACCTCTATTGGGATATTCAACGGCGAATGGGTGTACAGTTTAGCTGCTTCTAGAGCCAGCGTCTTACGCTCACCGACACCCACCGTTTCACCTAATAAAGTAAACGCACTATTGATTCTAACCTTTGCCACGCGTTGCGGTCCTTTTGGTTGCAGCGGTTTTTTCGATAAATTCGATCACCATACCTGCAATATCTTTTCCTGTTGCTACTTCGATACCTTCAAGACCTGGTGAAGAGTTAACTTCCATTACCAAAGGTCCGCGAGATGAACGAAGTAAATCAACCCCAGCTACGTTCAAGCCCATTGCTTTAGCTGCAGCTACTGCTGTTCTACGTTCTTCTGGCGTAATACGCACTAATGTTGCACTGCCACCGCGGTGTAAATTAGAACGGAACTCACCATCTTGTGCTTGACGCTTCATTGCGGCAATCACTTTGTCACCAAGTACGAAACAGCGGATATCTGCACCACCAGCTTCTTTAATATACTCTTGTACCATGATATTAGCTTTTAAGCCCATAAAGGCTTCAATAACACTCTCAGCTGCTTTACGTGTTTCAGCTAACACTACACCAATGCCTTGAGTACCCTCTAACAGCTTAATAACTACAGGTGCACCGCCAACCATTTCTAGTAAGTCTTTAACGTCATCTGGCTTGCTGGCAAAACCGGTTACCGGCATACCAACGCCTTTACGTGATAACAACTGTAACGAACGTAATTTATCTCGCGAACGTGAAATAGCAACTGATTCATTAACAGGAAATACATTCATCATTTCAAACTGACGCAGTACTGCACAACCATAAAAAGTAACTGAAGCACCAATACGCGGGATTATGGTATCAAAATCTTTTAAATTTTCACCGCGATAATGGATCTCTGGTTGCTCAGAGTTAATGTTCATGTAACAACGTAATGCATCGATCACTTTTACTTCATGACCACGCATCTCAGCTGCTTCAATTAAACGACGCGTTGAATATAAATTCTTGTTACGAGATAAAATACCAATTTTCATAGTTAAAACCTTAACTATCTAATAAATGAGATAAAGCCGGATCAACGACTATACGATTTTCCATGGCTGTGCGCCCTAATAACATTCTAAACTTCATACTCGCTCGGCTGGTCAAAGTGACTTCTATTGGCCAACTTTTATCACCAGCGCAGAGCTTAGTCTCAATAAAATACCGCAACTCACGCTGCCCACTTGAGCTGGTTACATATTTCATCTTTTTTACTTTAGCATCACACTCAATTTGAGTGTGCTCATCTTCTTGCAAAGGCTGAGCAATAAATTTAACCCACTTTTCGCCTTCTCGCTCATATTCTTCAATATTAAGAGCATGAATACATGACGTACGGGCGCCCGTATCAATCTTAGCCTTAATTTGATTAATGCCAAGCTCAGGTAAACTTAACCACTCACGCCAACCAACAATTATCTTTGCCGTCATAAATGTGCCCTTTAATAAAAAACTGTCTTATACGCTACACGGATAAAAACACAAATGAAATAATTTTATCCAAATGATAAGCTAATTTAATTGACCTAAGTCACTCAATAGTCAACTATATTAACATACAGGATTAATGAGAATTTACTATGTTCAATGGTTTACTACACGCACTTATACTTGATGAACAAGGCGGCGCACGCACAATTGATAATAGTGCAGACCTACATAACTGGCAGCCTGAGCAAGGTAAATTGTGGGTTCATCTTGATTATAGCCAAAGTGAAGCCATAGATTGGTTACAAAACAGTGAATTGTTGACTGATTATGAACTTGCATCATTAACAGCCGATGAAACACGCCCTCGTATCACCAAAGTAACTAACGGTTGTATGTTGTTTTTACGAGGCGTGAATTTAAATCCTGCGCAGAGCCCTGAAGACATGGTCTCAATTCGTTTATTTATCAATGAAAATGTAGTGGTCACTACCCGAAAACGCCGTTTACTTTCAGTCCAAGATATTTTAGCTGCACTGGAAGAAAAAACTGGGCCAGTTAGCATTTCTGAATTAGTTTGCCAACTGACACAAAATCTTACCTCACGTATGCAAGGGGTAATTGATGGCTTAGATGACACTCTCGATATTTTTGAAGATGAAATTGACGAGCCGACAAAGCGCTTTGATAACCAAGGACTGTCGCAGTTACGCCGTCAATCAATTGGTTTAAAACGCTACTTAAGGCCACAAAAAGAAGCGCTCAGTACTTTAATGGCAAACAAATACAGCTGGCTTAGTGAAAACGACAAAGCCAAGTTAAACGAAACCACCAATCTACTGATCCGCTTTATTGAAGAATTAGACAGCTCTATTGAACGTGCGCAAATTATTCAACAAACCATTACTAATCAGGTTTCTGAACAATTAAATCAGCGTATGTATGTGATGTCGGTGGTTGCGGCACTGTTTTTACCGCTAGGATTTTTAACCGGTTTACTAGGCGTAAATGTAGGCGGTATCCCTGGTACAGAGAGCCCTTACGCATTTAGTTTTTTTGTTATATTTTTAGTCGTGATCACCGGTGCCATCGGCGTTTACTTCAAAAATAAAAAATGGCTTTAAAAATACTCACGGTTGTTCAACTACATTGATTGGTATAGTAATGATAAAAGTAGTGCCAGCACCTAATTGACTCTGGCACTCTATCGTACCGGCTAGTTTATGTATTACTAAATTATAAACAATGTGCAACCCCAAACCTAAACTCAGTTGTGCGTTATTCGTAGAAAAGAACGAGTCAAATACTTGCTTGCGGACATCTTCTGGCATGCCTTTACCATTATCGCTGATTATCAGCTGAAGTTGTTCATCATGTTTACTCACTGTAATGTTCACCTCCCCAGGCGTTGAATCATCAAAAGCGTAAACTAAGGCATTTTCCACTAGCTGCCCTAAAATTTGCGAGAATGCACTTGGTGAGGCAAAAAAACGAATTTCTTGCTGGTATTGGCATTTAACTTTATGAGGCGTTTGGTCAACACGTGAGTGGATTGACAGCAGAATATTATCGATATACTCACCTAAGTTAAACCAGCGATTTTCCTGTGTATCGTTGTCTACCGCAACTTGTTTAAAGTTATTGATTAGATTGGTAGCTCTGTGGAGATTAACGCTCAATAACTCTGTGCTTTGTATTATATGATCATAGGCCTGATTAAACTCCTCTCTCGACATGTTACCCGCAGCCGCTTTGCCATGAATAGTTTTCGAGGTGCTTTCCAGTACTGATGCAGCCGTGACGCAAATGCCCAATGGGGTATTTATTTGATGAGCAACTCCAGCAACTAATCGTCCTAACGACGCATGCTTTTCATTTTCAATTAACTGTTGCTGAGTACGTTTTAGCTGTTCCAGCGATAATGTTGCTTCTTTGGTCTTAGTCTCAAGCTCAGCAGTACGCAGAGCCACTTTACGCTCAAGTACCGCATTTAACTGTTTTACTTGTTTCTGTGAAGACATCAACTTGGTATTCGCATCTTCAATCTCACTGACGTAGCTTTTTACTTGTAAGTACACATCATTTAAAGCAGTAATAATTGGGGTAAACTCATTGCGTTTAGCATACTCAACTGGCAGTAGATTAACTTGCTTATTACTACCATAACGAATAGAGCTTTTTATGATATTTAATACCTGATCAAAAGGGCTAAACAAAGCTTTGAGGATAAAAATCATCAGTATAATAAAGCACAGCCCTATGCCACTGCCTGTGATTAAAGCCCAAGAAGACACTTTATCAACTTGTTTACTTAAATCATTTTTAGGAACTAATGAGCCAAAGATAAAACCGCTCTCACTAAGCTGATAAAAAATATACTTATCTTCAATTGCTAGCTGCTCAAACCCAAAGCTATTGACCTTACTTAACCGACTTTGAGCTACTAATGTTGCCGCCCAAGGAAAGTCATCGGTCAACTGCTGTACTGTTTGAGGCTTGTCTGTAAAGCCAATAATTAACTCAGAATCCCGGTGAAATAAAAATGATTGTGCATTTTCGGTCACTTTAATGCTGACTAAAAACTCACTTAACTCAGCTAAAGACCAGTCGAGCGTCGCCATACCAATCGGACTGCGGTTATCGTCAAGCATCACCGCATCTATAGTCATCATCAACGAGAATGAGCCTGCATCATCGTAATAAGGGTTAGTCCAAAATATTGGACGATAGCTGGATTGGTTTAATCCCCACCCTTGCTGTTCAGCAAGCTGGTACCAATCCTGAGAAAAATAATCGTACTGTGGTTTATTGAGATCCCACGTAAATTGCAGCTGTTTATTTTCTTTATATACATATGGGCCAAAATAACGATACTGCTCATCCAGTACCTGGGGTTGATACCAAAGCCCTCCTCCCATGGCTTGTTCAAAACTGGCAAACTTATTTTGTAACGTGCGCTGAGCCAGTTCCTTGATATCAGCCATGGGAGTAGATTTTTGATGACGCAGAAAGTATAACTGTTCACCGCTTAGAGCCAGATCGATCGCATGCCCTTGCATTTGTTCTGTAAGATGATTGATTCGGGAAATAGTGCCATTGAACACAGCTTGAATTTCATTTTGCTTAAATTCATCCAAAGATTCTTTGTAAATTAGCGTGTTGAATAACTGTAGGGTTGAATAAGCCAATATCTCAAACAAAATGACAAACACCAGAATACGGGTTTTAATATTCATTCAATCTCCAGAGTACTCTTTGCTAAAGAGCTCATTTAACACAACACTCACAGGCATTGCCTAATAACAACTGTGCTCGACTTACTTAGTATACAAAATGACATGAAACGGTAATCCCACCATTTTTATTGGAGGCGAGCTGTAGTGCATAATACAATTCCCTAAGATAATGAATTATGAGTATAGTCCAGTTGTCAGTTTTACCACTTGTGCAATTTAATTAATTCTAAATATTGGTAGGGGTTTATTTACATCATGAGTACTAAAAGAGTGTGATTGAGGGCAAACACTGTGGAGTAAGATAGAGAGTTATTATTGATTGCCTTTGATGAAAGGCTGGGCATTATTGCAAATGGCGCTCTCGGTAGGGATCGAACCTACAACTCAGCCTCCGGAGGGCCACGTGATATCCATTTCACCACGAGAGCACATTTGTGCCACCACACCAACTCGCGATATCAGTGCTTAGGCCGAGCAATAATAAAGGCATATGCAATTAAATGCTAGCTTCTATCGCTTAGATGCTTATTAATTCAGCAAATTATAATAAATTACTTCACAAGCAAGCAAAAAACAGCTATTAAATTATACTTAATAAAAATCACTAACCATTTTGCAACATATAAATGCCCGTTTAACGACTTTTAAGGCGCTTGTAAAAGGTTTAACATGAGGAAGTATCTATGAGTTTAATGTCAACCGAGCAAGTAGCGGAGTTTTTAGGGGTTAAAGTTGAACGTGTAAAGCGTCTTGCCCGGGAAAGTTTATTAATATCGAAATCTGTTGATGAAAACGGCGAACCACTATTTGATGCAGATGAAGTTGCAAAATACAAAGAACTTGCGGCGCGTTTTGGTGGTCTTTAACGATACTCCATTGAGCTAATCAAACAATCCAACTGCGTACGCAACTCAGTCACTTTATTATCGACTGAGCGTGCGCTATACCAACAAATACACAACACTAAAAACACCAACTGATAGCATTCAAGCTTTTGCAGTGAATTGTGAAATTTTTGAATAGCAGGCAATTGCTGTTGGTAGTTTGAAAGTAAGCTATTTTTTTGCTTATCATTCAACGCAAAACTAACAGTCAGTGCTGCTAAATCGAAGTATACGTCATTACTTTTAGCGTACTCAAAATCAATTAAAAACATGCCTTGGCTATTCACAATAATGTTTTCTTTTACTAAATCATTATGGCAAAAACCTTCATCACGGGGTAATAACGCGATTTGCTTTAATGCATCCTCAACGCTTGCTTGATATTGCTGATATAAGCGAGTTTTTTTATAAAAATCCAGCTCATACTTTATATCCATCGCCTCAGTAACAACATCATGGCAATGAAAAGCAATCAACTTTTGCAGCAACTCTAAAGTGTAATCCCCTTGTGCAATATCCCCCTCTAGGTATTCAAAAATCGCCAGCTTGTTAACTTCATCAGTCCACAGTGGTTTAGGGCATACCTGCTGCTGCGCAAATACAGTTTGTGCTGCCAAGCCCTGCACTGGCCAATGCTCGCGATAGCACTTTAATAAAAAAGCCTGCTGTGCAGTACGCACTAAAAAGTTATCGTTACTTAAACCGCTAAATAGCCGCTCATTGCTCAATACCTTTAGTTGTGGATCAAAAGCGGCAAAAATGCCGCTAATTTCTTTACCTGTCATACTGCTTCTTATAATTGCGCCAAAGGCTTAGCTTGATTTTGCTCGTACTCTTCATACCAGGTTTTAAACCCCCATGCTGCCATTATGGTGTAAAAAATAAACAGCGCTAATGTTGGGTAGTAGCCTTTCTCGTAATACAAGTACATCGAAGCCGCATCAATAACAATCCAATACAGCCAATTTTCCAGTACTTTTTTTGCGACTAAATACGTTGTAACAACAGCAAAACAGGTTGTAAAACTATCTAAATAAGCAAAGTCTGCATGGGTATGATTGTTCATCACATAACCAAATATTAATGCCACAATCGAAGTCGCAATAATGATGAATAAGTGTTGATGCAAGCGCCATGAGGTGATCACTAATTGATGTTTATTAGCGTCGCCTTTTCGCCATATTACCCATCCATAAACCGCCATATACATATAGTAAAAATGCAATAGCGATTCCATTAATAAAGCACCATTCCAATACATTATGGTATAAATAAGGGTGCTAAAAAATGCTGCAGGCCAACACCACAGGTTTTCTTTTATTGCTAATAGCAAATATGCCATAGAGAGCGCCACTGCGATATATTCCCAGTGCGACATTGCAGTAAACCCTGCGAGAGTTTCTGTAATAAATTCCATAATTGATCCACTAAGGCTTTAGCTGCTATTGGGGAGAGAGATCACCATTGAGGAATTTACAAACAAAAATAGCTTTGCCAAACTCTTCGTATGAACGCTTTATCTCAGTACTAAGCACAGACATTACTAAATCGTAATCACCAAAAATTTGCGTCGACAAGGTATTTGTTATTACTTTTAAATCGTCATATTCATTTAAGCGATCAATAAACCCCTTAATAAATGGGATATAATCTTGATGAAGTGGGTACTTACTGATCTCTACAGATAATTTCATGACAATTCCTTGGTTTATTTAAAAATATGGCCGTTATTGTAACTTGAGCTAAGCTACAAGTCATTCAAAGGTAGAGCGGATGTCGAAGAAGGTGTAAAATTAACGCAATTAAATTATTTTATGAGTGACTCATGGCACGACGCATTACGTACAAATTTAAAAATCAGCCTCGCGAAATTAATTTTGCAAAAGATAAATATCGCGATATGTATCAGGCTATTGCTGCGGCTGAAGGGATTGATTTAACAAATTATTTAAAGATGGAACAGCAAATTGCTATGACTTCAAAAGGCTCTGCGGCAGTGCGTAATTTTCGTGATGAAGAGTTTGCTCGCATGGGTTTTAGCGATGTGTATTTTATCAAAGAGTAACGCTTAGCATTACTCTAAATATTCATAGCTTACCCGTGGGGTAATATTACAGACTAACTCGTAAGGGATTGTGGTGGCACATTGGGCGATTTCTTCAACGGGTAATTCTGGGCCCCACATCACCACCTCATCGCCTACTTTGATGTCATCAGCATTTTCACCAATATCAACACTGATCATATCCATAGAGATGTTGCCAGCAATACCATAACGTTTGCCAGCAATCACTACAGGTGTGCCATGTCTAGCATGGCGCGGATAACCATCACCATAGCCCATGGCAACCACTGCAAGCTTAGTCGGCTGAGCACTTTGCCAACAGCCACCATAACCAACACCTTGCGCGGCATCAACATCGCGAATTGCAATGACCTTAGTGGTTAAGCGCATCACCGGCTTCAGCTGATGGTCTTTGCCAGAAGTGTTAAGCATTGGTGATACACCATACATCATCAAGCCTGGACGCACCCAGTCGCCATGACCTGCAGGCCAAGCTATAATACCAGCCGAATTTGCTAAACAATGTGCTTGTTGTTTGCCTTGCACTAATGAATCAAACAAAGCAATTTGCTCAGCTGTTTTGGGATCATTAACATCATCGGCACTGGAAAAGTGCGTCATTAAATTGATTGTATCTTTAGCGTTATTAGTCGCTTGCAAGCGCTGATAAAAATCATTCAATTGCGTTGGTGCAACCCCTAAACGATGCATACCCGTATTGATTTTTAACCAGCAACTGATTGGTTCATCGAGCTTTGCATTTTCAAGTGCCCTGAGCTGATTTTCATCATGGATTATGGTTTGAAAGTTATTGGCTAATAAAATCGGCAAATCATCTTGATGGAAAAAACCTTCCAGCAACACAATAGGCTTGGTCAGCCCACCCGCCCGCAGTGCGAGCGCTTCATCTATTCGTGCCACTGCAAATGCGTCGGCATCATTAAGGTGCTGCGCTATTTTTACTAAACCATGACCATAAGCATTGGCTTTTAATACCGCCATAACTTTACTATTAGGCGCAAACTGTCGCACTTGCGCTAAATTATGAGCAAGTGCTTGTAAGTTAATTTCGGCAATAGCTAAACGCATTAGTAATCATCATCTACAGCAGGTCCGGCGTAATTATCAAAACGCGAGAACTGACCTTGGAAAGTTAAACGTACTTTACCAATTGGACCATTACGTTGTTTACCTATGATAATTTCAGCAATCCCTTTCTCAGTACTGTCTTCGTTATATACTTCGTCGCGGTAGATAAACATGATTAAATCGGCATCCTGCTCGATAGAGCCTGATTCACGTAAGTCGGAGTTAATTGGGCGTTTATCGGCACGCTGCTCTAGAGTACGGTTTAGCTGCGACAGTGCTACGACTGGGCATTGGAGTTCTTTTGCTAATGATTTAAGTGACCGTGAGATTTCAGCAATTTCTAAAGTACGGTTATCAGAGAGGCTGGGAACGCGCATTAGCTGCAAGTAATCGACCATGATCATACTTATCCCACCGTGATCACGAGCAATACGACGCGCACGTGAGCGAACATCTGTTGGAGTTAGACCTGATGCATCATCAACATACATCTTTCCTTTTTCCATCAGTAGCCCCATGGTTGATGAAAGACGCGCCCAATCGTCATCATCCAATTGACCGGTGCGCACTTTGGTCTGATTAATTCGACCAAGGGATGCCAACATCCTCATCATAATCTGCTCCGAGGGCATTTCTAATGAGTAAATAAGCACAGGCTTATCTTGTGTCATTGCGGCATGTTCAGCTAAGTTCATCGCAAATGTGGTTTTACCCATCGACGGACGGGCGGCCACAATGATTAAATCTGATGGCTGCAAACCAGTGGTCATTTTATCTAGATCGGCATAACCGGTACTTACCCCCGTCACACCATCTTGTGGCGACTGATACAACTCTTCGATTTTATCGACTGTTTTTTCTAAGATGCTGTGAATACTTTGCGGACCATCGTTACTTTTTGTCCGCTGCTCAGCAATTTTAAACACTTTACTCTCTGCAAAGTCGAGTAAATCGTGGCTGGTGCGCCCTTCCGGATTGAAACCTGCTTCGGCTATTTCATTGGCAACGCCAATCATTTCACGTACCACAGCACGTTCGCGTACGATATTCGCATAGGCGTCGATGTTCGCCGCACTTGGCGTATTTTTAGCAATTTCAGCTAAATAAGCAAAACCACCGATACCACTGAGTAAATTCTTTTTCTCTAAGCTCTCTGATATGGTGATCAAATCGATTGGATCGCCTATTTCAGCAAGCTCGACCATGGCTTCAAAAATAAGCTTATGGGTACGTGTATAGAAATCTTGCGAAACGACCAACTCGGCAACACGGTCAAAGGCTTGATTATCAAGCATTAAGCCACCTAAAACAGATTGCTCTGCTTCAATGGAATGAGGAGGAACTTTAAGAGTGTCGACTTGTTTATCTGGTTTAGCCATAACTTCGCAATACTAACAATGAATGGCCTCTATTCTATCTACTTGGCTACGTTGTGCAAAGAGCAAAGCAGGATTTCTTTTCCTACTTTGCTACGGGAGATTACTTTTGCTTACGTAATTCTATGCGCCCACTGATAGTGTCTATTTCAATATCAGCATCACCACCATTAACCGCAAACTCCAATTCACTTGATGGCCCATATTTCGCTTTTTTAACTTTATCGTCACTCAACTCATTAATAATTTTACCATTGGCATGCGCTTCAATTTCAAACCGCGCAGAAACATCCGTCGGGAAGTAAAAATCGGCATCGCCACTAACAGATTCATAAGTAATTTGCGCACCTTTTAGTAACTCATTAATATGTATTTCACTCTCACCATTTACCGTGCTAATACGTAAGCTTTTTAATGCCTGAAAAGCAAAGTCGATATCGCCATTAACATTCTCTAAGCGAACTTCTTGAGCTGCTGTTTTGGATTTAATATCACCATTGACAGCAGTAAAGCGCAGCGTGCCTTGTGAGTCTTTGTCATTAATTTCGCCGTTTACGGTTTCATAGCGTATATCACCTTTTAAGCCTATCGCACTGACATCACCATTAACGGTATCCACAGTAATATTGCCACTGATGTTTTGTAAGTTAATATCACCATTAACGACATCAATATCAGCCCCGGCGATCAAATTTTTAGCACTGATAGTGGCGTTAACACCGGTAAATTCAAGTTCGCTGCTATTTGGCATATAAATAACTAACTGAGAACCATCGCCACTATTCCAACCGTTATTATTGTTACGCGGCATTTTAACGATAAATTCGATACGGTCCCCTGCCACTTCTAAACGATATCCTTGTGCTTTATCATCAAGCTCACCGGTGATCTGTAATTGTGATTTATCCCAGCCCTCAATACGTACATCACCGCGTTGGTTATCTATAAAAATACGCTTATTAGCGGGCACCTCAATTTGTTCATTGATTTTCTCACCAGCAGAGGCGAAAAACGGCAATAAAGTTAGTGCTAATAGTAATGTTTTCATGGTTGATACTCCTAAATTTGTTGCCACTTCGGTGCATGCACCTTATTGATTAGATCTAATTGCTGCTGATAAACCTGTGCGAGCATTTTTAATAACGCTGGATTCTCAGGCTCATTGTCGAGGGCTTGCTTTATTGCCCGCTCAGCGTCCTCTAATTCTGTTAATTGCTGTTGCCAGTTATCTGTCAATGCAGGCTGATTTTGATATTGCACCAACAAGGTTTGTTTTTGCTGGGTAAAATAGTCACTCATCACCACACTTGTCGCAGGCTCAGAGCCGGAAAACAGCAACTGCACGGTTAATAAAGCCGCCACTGAGCATGCTGCCACACCCGCTAATTTAGGCCACAGCGCAGCTTTACCTTGCGCCTGAGGAGCATGCGTTAATGCTTTTTCGATACCTGGCCATAAATCTTTTTGTGGTGAGATCTCTAACTCAGTGTTATTGATTGACTCAGCTAAAAATGTTTCAAAATTAGGCTTACTCATTTTCATACCACTCTTTTAATAACTGACGGGCGCGATGAAATTGCGACTTACTAGAACCCACTGCCATTCCTAACATAGTGGCAATCTCTTCATGGCGATAACCTTCAATGGCGTGCAGCACAAATACCATACGAGCTCGCTCAGGTAGTCGTAATACTAACTTGTCGAGTCCATTTAGACCTTGGCAATCTGTTGCGCTTTGTTCATCCATACCACTTTGCTCGAAGCTCACTACTTTTTGCAACCAATTCTTATGTTTACGTAAATAGCTAATCGCAATATTACTGGTGACACTGTGCAGCCAAGTTGAAAACTGTGACTGCCCTTCAAAGCTAGCGATTTTATGCCACAGCTGCACAAATACTTCTTGAGTTGCATCTTCGGCATGTTCGCGATCTGCGAGTAACCGTAAGCACAATCCATAAACCCGCTTTACATGTAATTCATAAAGTGCAGCATAAGCATTTTGATCACCGCTTTTTACACGGGTAATAAGTGCATCTTCGCTTAGCTGTGTAAAAGCATGTTTTGCATCTATCAACATCGTTGATGTTGTCCCTTTATGATTATTATTATGAAATGAGTATACCTAAGCACTCAGGAAATACGATCTTTCAGAATTTTAAGTTTCTTGAATAGTTAGACGTGAGATGTAAGTGAAAAGGTTTAAATGACATGAAATTATTTTTAACAAAAAACGGCTAACTTATCAGCTAGCCGTTTTATCAAGTGGTTTTATAACGTTGCTTCTGGGGGATCTTCTTCGGGCCCTTCAGTGGTTTTTTCCGGTACTTTATATGACCAGCCTAAAAAGGTAATTTTAGATCCACCATTAGAGCCACCACCTGAAGTCATGTTTTTTAATGCAACATCGTATCTCGTTTCACCATTACCGCAATTTGATACGCTGCCTCCGCGGATAGAACCGGTATAACGAGCTCCAGCATCAACTCTAACATCAGTTAAGGGAGAATAAATTGTCGCGAACATATCAGCGTTAGAGGCGATATAAATACCAAATTTATCACTTGCGCCATCTTTCTTTTTACATGACAAAGCACCATCGCCAGATTTATACCCTGAAAAAATATTCAACGCATATGCATCTGAAGGTGTTAACTTTACAACAGTTTGTTCAACAACGGGGCTCTTTCGAATATGTATTTTCCCCATTACATAAAGGCTTAGACTCACCCCTTTATGTATTTTAAAATGAGACTCTCCACTGCCAGTAATTGAAAAATCACCTGCAATATAAATGCCGATTTTCTGATTGCTATCGCCAGCTAACAATGCATCTAAGCTGCCACCATTTATAGTTAAATCATTAAAAAAGTACATATTTTCTTGTTTAGCACCTAACACGTTAGCGTCTTTTGCAAGGTATTCAGTAACCGTTCCATTATTAGTAAAAATAGCTTTATCTTCGTTAATTTGAATTTTTTTCGTATTTTTAGTTAAAAGTAAATCAGGGAAAGGTCCAAATGCATTTAATTCGCTTAAAGTACTAATATTCAATGGATCGCATTTATCTTTCGCATATGTAGGTATGCTATCTGGATCATCGGGATCTAAACCTGCAACATTAGGTACTTTCAAACCTTCAACATAAGCGCTGCTTGATAAAGTTTTTACTACAGAATTATTAGTATAACTAGCAGAGCTTAGTAAGCTGCCACCATAAAGGATATCAGCAAGCTCAGCATTACTCTGGTTTACATGAACACCATGATTTAAGGTTAAGTCTTTTTCAGTGCGAACATAGCCGTTCACCGTCATATCTTTAAGTTGGATGTTTCCATTGGCAAAAATATTACCATTGATTTTTGTATTCCATGCACTTGTTCCTGACGGGAAGCGAATATCTTTATTTGCCCATAAATCCCCTTCAACAGATTGTGAAGAACTTACAACAATAGAACCTGTAGAGGCTACGCTTCCTTTAATTGTTCCTGTACCACTTAATGTTACATCTGCATTGTGAACTGTAGTTCTCACATCAGCATCATTACCAACATACGTTGCATCAGTAGAGTCATAGCTAGTTATTTTCCCCGCCCCCCCCAATGACACACCGCGACAACCAATGATTGCATCTGAGTAAGGAGTCAGACTATTTCCTGGCGTAAATCCAAACCGTGCGACTAAATTACTTTGTGCATCACCACCATAACGCTCACCCAAGCTGATGATTTCTAGCTCTCCAGCAGCATTTTTACTAATAGTGGCATTATAAGTTGCATCTTCGCCAATCAAACCGCGCCCTGATGCTGTGCCTGTCGCTGCGATCAAGCCATCGATATCTAAGCTTTTATCATCTGAAAAAGCTTGCTGTAATAACTTTGCTTCTTCGAAAATACCTTTTTCAGCGAGTAACCGGCTATTTATTTTCTTTTGAAAATTGCCACTCATACGCTCTTGAATAATATTTTCACGCAATGAATTAAGTACCGCAATACTCGCCATACTGGTGAGGATAAGTACTGTTACAAGCGTAAAACCACTTTGTTTTTTAGCCATTACACACCACCAAAAGCATTGTTTAAAATAACATTAGAAACCGCAATATCAATGGCAATAGTGTCTTCAAATTGCGCAGGTAAGTTCTCTGGGCCAACATAAATAGTGACAATGTTATTATCAATTGCAAAACTCAACCGGGCGACTCCCGTCAATAACCGCTCTGCTGGAGCAGCTCCTAATGTACACATTAAATTATTGCCTACTAGGCTATAAACTTCATTTATATCAGCTGTTGATACACTGCCATTACAGGTGATAACCCCAGCTGGCTGAGTAACAGTAATTGCCGAGCCATCTGCTGCAACCAAAGGTGCGCTTGGTGTTTGTTTAATGCTACGCGTAAAAACCTTACTTGTGTAACGTATTACTTCTTGCGCATTTTCAAGCTCTTTACTAACTGAAATAGTGCCTTTAATAGCTGAGTATGAAAGGCTAACTCCAGCTAGTAGGAATGAACCAGCGGCTAGAGCCACCATCAGTTCTACAAGGGTATAACCTCGCGGACGATAAATTGCCATCATCAAATACACCCAACTGGTAGCTCAGGGTGACTAGCATTTAAGGTAATTTGATTTTCTAATTGAGCAGGGTCTTGTTGCTTGATCCGCTCATCAGCCCATGAAACTGTGATTTGCATATCATGCGCATACGCCGCAGGTAAGCTCAGCTGATAATCATCGATTTGCGGGTCTAAAGAGGCACGAAAGTTAGCATCCGTGAATAAAGCCGGATTCGTCGTTTGTAACTCACACAAGCGAGGCCAAATACGCTCTAACGTATTTTGCCCTTGCACCAACGATACAGTGTAATTAAAACTGTTAGTGGCATATTGTAGCGATTTGAGCTGAGCTGCTGCCAACCCTAATAAAGCAATACCGGCGATAACAACCGACAGCATCACTTCTAATAATGAAAAGCCACTTTGTTTAATCATTATGCACATGCTACTGATTTTTCAGCTAACCAATTTTGGCCACTTTTTAAAATGCACAAGTAATAATCTACTGTTTTATCATTGTCATCTTTAATTAAAATCTCGCTCGCCGCAGATATTTCGCCACTTGACCACACGGTACGATCAACTAAACCAACCGTTACACCATGATGTTGGATGACGAATTCTTTTAATACTGTATCAACACCATCAACAGCTGCTGTTACCTGCCATTTATCGCCACTTACCACTAGCTTAATCTCACGATCACGTTTTACCGCCTCACTGCGCGCATATTTATACACACTATTGAGCTGATTTGCGGTGGTAATAACCCGATCTTGCATGATTTGCTGGCTAAAAGAAGGAAACGCTAATACCGCCATAATCGCAACGATCCCAACCACAATCATCAACTCCACTAATGTAAAACCGGCTGTTCTAGTCATTGTTACTCCCAGCAACTATTAGCATCAGCTGATTGTGTGCCATCATGCTTAATCACTAATGCACCACAGCGATCTCCTGCTTGGGCAGAACCGATTTTTGGGGTTGCAGTTAATGTAAATGCACGACTTTTAAAATTAGCATCAGCTGCAGCGCCACTAACACGGTTTAGCGCTTTATAAGTAAAAGTATAAAAATCTGTATTTGTTGCCGTATCAAAAGCGTTTGGATAACCACCATTACGTGAATAAATACGCTCTAATACTGCACCATGTTGCAACATAACTTGTTGAATATCGGCACGGCGACTACGCTCCATATGCTCAATATATGAAGGCATAGCTACACTGTATAAAATACCTAGAATAGCTACGACTATTAATAACTCGATTAATGTGAAACCAGAAAAAAACTTCGTACTTCTCATCATCTGCTCTTTCAATTTTTACATCCTTAACACTATGCTCAGCGCACAAACAATATACAGTGACAGCGCTGTCACTGTCAACAATCTGTAATCTAATTACAATGTCGCTACATTTTAATAGGTATAAATAATTAATTTTTACTTTAGATCAAACAATACCAGATAAAAAACCTAAAAAAGGGACTTTAATCAATATTTATGTTGAAAATGATATGCTAGCTAGTGATATGGATGATAATAATAAACAAAAAAGCCGTGCTTTTCAGCACGGCTTTTTTCGCTTAATTAAAAATTAAGCTTCAGCGATTACGATTACTTTGATAGTAGCCGTTACTTCTGAATGAACTGCGATTGATACGTCAAATTCGCCAGTCTCACGGATAGTACCTAGAGGTAAACGAACTTCTGACTTAGCAACTTCAACACCAACAGCTGAGATAGCGTCAGCGATGTCGCGAGTACCGATAGAACCGAATAACTTACCTTCGTCACCGGCTTTAGATACTAATGTAACTTCAGCTAATGCTTCAAGCTTATCAGCGCGTGCTTGTGCAGCAACAAGCTGGTCAGCGATTTTCGCTTCAAGCTCAGCACGACGTGCGTCAAAAGTTTCAACGTTAGCTTTAGTTGCAGGAACTGCCTTACCTTGTGGGAAAAGGAAGTTACGTGCGAAGCCAGATTTAACTACAACCTGGTCACCTAGGCCACCTAGGTTAGCGATCTTATCTAGTAGAATAACTTGCATGTTTCTACACCTTTTAAAAACGTGTTAATCCGCTGCTTACTTATGTAAGTCAGTGTATGGAAGAAGGGCTAAGTAGCGAGCACGCTTAATAGCAGTTGCTAGCTGGCGCTGGTATTTAGCGCTAGTACCTGTAATACGGCTAGGTACGATTTTGCCACTTTCTGTAACATAGTTTCTAAGAGTAGCTAGATCTTTATAATCGATTTGTTGTACGCCTTCCGCTTTAAAGCGGCAGAACTTACGACGTCTGAAATAACGTGCCATGAGATAAATTCCTCAAATAATTCTTTCTATATGCTGAGCATGCAAAACCAATTGGCTAAGGCCGTTACGACCTTCGTGACGATTTAAAAAACCGCTCACTTGCAATGCCTGCCCAACGTGCAAATGTTGAGTCTGTTGTTGCATTTGCTTACCACTAGCAACCACTTGAAGCCGAACATAACTATTACGGTTAAGGTCTGCTTCAACTTGCATTGATTTGTGTTCTACAACAAAAATACAATGCGGGATACCAGCAGGGCTTTGGCTAAACTTAGGTGTTTTACAAACAACCCCAGAAATAACCAGCTGATTCATAAAAGGACTGACCATATGGTTTACCTTAAAATTCTCGCTGATCAAGCGCCATGCTTGGACTCAAAACAATTAAGCAGCTGGTGCTTCTTTCTTCTCTTCTCTTACAAGAGGAGATGCTTCAGTTACAGCGTCTTTAGTACGCATAACTAAGTTACGAAGCACTGCATCGTTGTAGCGGAAAGTAGTTTCTAGCTCGCTGATTACTTCAGTAGGTGCTTCAACGTTCATAAGAACATAATGAGCTTTATGAAGCTTGTTGATTGGGTATGCCAGTTGACGGCGGCCCCAGTCTTCAAGACGGTGGATAACACCACCAGCTTCAGTGATAGAACCAGTATAACGTTCGATCATACCAGAAACTTGCTCACTCTGATCTGGGTGAACCATGAATACGATTTCGTAATGACGCATGGATATTCCTTACGGTTAATAGAGCCTTCTACCGTTTCAGCCGGTCGGTTTAAGGCAAGGAATTAATATTAAATAGGCCGAAATGAGCGCGCATTTTACGCTTAGTCGGAAAATTAAGCAAGTAGGTTTTATAAGTTCGGTAATAAACAAATTTGCTTATTCAACTAAACAGTTTTTAATAGCTAAAAAACATTTACATGTTATAAGTTCTTTTGCAGAAAAGAGCTTACTTCTGAGAACAATATTTTTTGGCTTTCTAAATCATCAAAAAAATGCGTGCCATCTTTAATTTCTACATATTTGACGTCAACGTGGTTTTTAGCCTTACTATAAAAAATGCTCGATTGCCTATAGTCAACTCGGGTATCGTTATCACCATGAATAAGTAGTACCGGGGCTTTAATTTTGTCAACCATATTAATGACTGATACATCAGCTAACGCCTTTACGGCATTACTATCTGTCATATCAACAATATTACCTAAATAAGACCCTTGCCTACTTTCATCTTCAACAAAAGTTTCAAGATCAGATACGCCTGAAGCACTAATTATACACTTAAAACGATAAGGTTCTTGAGCTGCCGCCGTTAATGCCACATAACCTCCATAACTTGAGCCATAAATACACGCATTGCCTTTTTTAGCTAAACCAGAATCAATTGCCCAATCCATCGCATCGTAAACATCTTGTTGCATACGCTTACCCCACTGATAATAACCAGCAGTTTCAAATTGACTACCAAAACCCGCGGAACCTCTAAAGTTAACTTGTAGCACCCCATAACCCAAACTAACTAGATACTGTAACTCTTTATTAAAATACTTATAGTCCCTTGCATTAGGCCCACCATGAGGCATAACAATTAATGGTGGCTGTTTAGCACCTTTTGGCTGGGTATAATAGCCTGAAACATCCATACCATCACTGGCTTTAAAATTATAGTTTTGGACAGAACTGAATTCTTTTGATGCCAAATATGGATATTGAGAGAGCCAAACACCACCTTTTTTAGTTTTTAAATCAAAGTAGTAATAGACTGGTGTACTACTGTCACTTACCACATATGCTAATAACCGATTATGGTCACGATTTCGACTGGCAATTGTTACTTGTTTATCTTTAAATAAGTTACCGACTGCTTGCTCTTGTTGAGCATCTTTTTCTGAAAAATAAAAGGTTTGATAAAAGTCATCATAGTAACCAACTCCAATCAAATCACCTTCGCTATTTCTTATAGTATTACTTAAATCATAACTTTCATGACTATAAACTAGTGATTCAAATTCTCCTGAAGCGATATCATATAACCACAGCGCTTCACGGCCTAGCTCTCTGTCTGACATTACATAGGCTTTAGTACCGTCAGTCGTAAGTGCCTCTATACTAAATGTGTTATCTTCACCCCAAGTGTGAGTATGTATTTTTTCTAACTCATCTTCTTTTTTTGCACGATACCATACTGAGGCTGTAAATTTATCGTCTTTTTCTTCTACAGCAATGCCTAAGCGTACCACTCCTTTATTATCAGCATACCAGCTACTAATGCCGTCTTTATTGCGCTGTATTTTTTCAAATTGAGAATCACCTAAATTAACTCGAAAAACAGAATATGCACTATCGTTTTCATCGTAAGTAGACACCAGTGCATAATCGGTTTCGTGTTTCAGTGATGATACTAATCTAAAACTTTGATATTTATAAAAACGACTTTCTGAAAAGCGTTTCGTAGTCAGTACTTTGTGTTCACCTGTTGTCACATCAAAAGCATATAATCGAGAAATACGTAAAAACTGACCATAACTATATTCAGGGTAGCTGGTTGAAACAATTACATACTTGTCACCAGACCAACGTATAAAATCAATACGATCTCGTTTTTTTTTCATACGAGCAAGAATATTTAATTCAATACTTGGAAATTTTGTAATGCTAACGGTTGGCCCATCATCAGTATTATAAACCGTTGCTATCATCTCTCCATTTGGCGATATTTGTGGTTGCTCGACTATTGGCAAGTGAGCATAAGCGTCCCATGGATTTTCTTTTGCGTAAGTTAATGTAGAGATAAAAGCAAAGCATATGAATATAGCTCTAAACATGATTAATCCTTAATTTATATTATTTTAATTATTACGACATTAACATTAACAATAACAACAACACTAACACTATAACAATTTACATTTAAAGATTTGAATTAATAAAGCTTTAACGTTGGACTCTTTAAAATAGGAAAAATAAAGGAAAATAAAAAAGCTGCTATGTAAAAAGCAGCGTTTAAACTTTTATTTTGAACAATTATTACTAAGCTTGTGTCGCATTTCTCTGACGCAGTACTTCAAACAAACAAATACCTGTGGCAACCGATACATTTAAACTTGATACAGTACCTGCCATTGGGATTTTAACTAACACATCACAATGTTCGCGCGTTAAGCGGCGCATACCTTCGCCTTCAGCGCCCATAACAATCGCCATAGGCCCGGTCAGATTGGCATCAAATACATGAACATCGGTTTCGCCAGCAGTACCAACAACCCAAACACCGGCATCTTTAATTTCACGTAAAGTACGGGCAAGATTGGTGACTTGGATCAGCGGTACTGTCTCTGCTGCACCACAGGCAACTTTACGTGCTGTGCCATTTAGTTTTGCTGATTTATCTTTTGGCACAATAATGGCATGAACACCGGCAGCGTCTGCACTACGTAAGCAAGCACCTAAATTATGCGGATCTGTTATGCCATCGAGAACCAGTAAAAATGGCGTTTCTTCACGCGCAATGATTGCATCCAAATCTTTTTCATTGAAAGTCGGCGCCGCTATAACGTTTGCAATAATACCTTGATGCTGCTCACCCTTTGATTTGTTATCAAGAGCTTTGCGCTGCATAAACTGCACTGATATACCAAATTTACGCGCTTCTTCAATAATTGGAGATAAGCGTTTATCATCACGTCCTTTTAGGGCATAAATCTCAATAAAACGCTCAGGCTCACTTGCGAAAATTGCTTCAACAGAGTGAAAGCCAAAAATCAATTCATTACTCACGTATCACTTGCTCCTGAACTCTTACTTTTACGGGCATTTTTGCCGGGTCTTTTCGGCTTTTTCACGGCCTTTCTCTTTGGTTTTTTTGCAGTAGTTGTAGTGCCAGCATCCGCTGATTTTCCTGCAGGCTTCTTTTTGCCTCTACTGGCACTGTTTTTTTTTGGCTTTGGTTTTCCCTGATCAGAACGACCGCTAAGTTCACCTGACTCTTTCGCGTCAGCTTTTTTACCTGGTATTTTGCCACGTTTTAGCTGCGAACGAACACTTGCCGGCTGATGCCCTTTTGCATCACCACGACGACGGGCGTATCTATCTTGTGCAACATCGCCACTGAGCGTTAAATTGATGCGACGCTCATCTAAGCTTACCGATGCAACCTGAACCGTGACTTTATCGCCTAAACGATGAACTTTACGAGAATGCTCACCAATCAAGCAATGTTTAGCGCCATCATATTGAAAATACTCATCGCCTAAATTAGTGACATGGATAAGGCCATCAATTTGTAAATCAGCTAAGCGAATAAACAAACCAAAGTTAGTAACCGATGAGATCACTCCTTCAAATTCGTCGCCCACATGATCTTGCATGTATTCACATTTCAGCCAATCAGCTACTTCACGGGTTGCGTCATCTGCACGACGCTCCGTATTTGAACACTGCTCGCCCAATTGCGCGACTTCTTCGTCACTATAAACATACGCACCCGACGTAACCATACCTTGGGCTTTCAAAATGCCTTTAATCGCACGATGTACGACTAAATCTGGGTAACGACGAATTGGCGAGGTGAAATGTGCATATTCACCTAATGACAAACCAAAGTGACCGATGTTTTCAGCTTGATATACTGCCTGCTTCATCGAACGCAGTAGCATAGTTTGGATAAGTTCAGCATCAGGGCGGTCGCCAAGCTTGGCTAACACATGGGTAATTTCTTTTGGTGTTGGCTCATCACTGAGTGTTGATTCAATACCCAACTCTGATAAAAACTGTCTAAAGTTAGCCAGTTTTTCTCCATCTGGTTCAGCATGAACACGATAAAGCGCGCTGGCTTCGTGTTTTTCAAGCATTTTAGCCGCAGACACATTGGCTAAAATCATACATTCTTCAATCAGCTTGTGGGCGTCATTACGCAGCACCGGCACTATTGATTCAATCTTACGCTGAGCGTTAAATACAAAGCGTGTTTCAAGGGTTTCAAACTCAATCGCTCCGCGCTCTTGGCGGGCGGCTTTTAATGCCATATACATTTGCTGTAAATCAGTTAAATGTGGCACGACCGGTGCGTATTCAGTACGTAACTTCTCATCACCTTGTAAGATAGCGTTTACTTTGGTGTAGGTTAAGCGCGCATGCGAATTCATCACCGCTTCGTAAAAGCGATAGCCTGATAATTTACCTTCAGCCGATACCAGCATTTCTGCGACCATACATAAACGGTCAACTTTTGGATTTAATGAACACAAGCCATTGGACAATACTTTTGGCAGCATAGGAATAACTTGTTCAGGGAAATACACTGAGTTACCACGTTCGATTGCCTCGGCATTAAGTGGGGTATTCATTGCGACATAATGGGATACATCAGCAATCGCTACCCATAACCGCCAACCACCCGATTCAACAGGCTCACAATACACCGCATCATCAAAATCGCGAGCATCTTCACCATCAATCGTAACCAATGGTAAATCACGTAAATCGACTCGATTTTGCTTGTCACCTTCTTCGACAAACTCACCTAAGTGTTCAACCTGCTTTTCAACCGCTTCTGGCCATACATGCGGGATATCGTGATTACGCAGTGCCACTTCAATTTCCATACCTGGGGCTAAATGCTCACCCAGTACATCAATGATTTTCCCTACCGCATTCATATTACGGTTAGGGTTTTGGGTAATTTGCACTTGCACCATTTGGTTGTGACGTGCGCCGTTTTCACTGCCCGGCAAAATAATAATATCTTGGGTGATACGTGGATCTTCCGCCACCACCACTGCTATGCCATGCTCAACAAAATAGCGACCAACAATCGGTGCTCGCTCGCCAGCCAGCACTTTAATAATACGCGCATCGCACTTGCCGCCGGAGCCTCGTTTGGTGCCTTTAGCCAGCACTATGTCGCCATGCAGTACCGAACTCATTTGATGCTTGGCAATAAACCAGTCTTTACTTTCGCCTTCGACTTCTAAAAAGCCAAACCCGTCACGGTGACCGATTACTTTGCCTTTAACAAGCCCAGCTTCATCAATTAAGGCGTAGCATTTAAATTTATTAAAGAACAGTTGACCATCACGCTCCATGGCACGTAAACGACGCTTAAAAGCAATTTGACGCTCATCATCGTTTACCGCTAACTCCTCACATAATTGATGAAAATTAGCAGGCTTGGCACGGTCTTTTATATGAGTAAGTATAAACTCACGACTTGGGACAGGGTTTTCGTACTTTTCTTGTTCTCGACTGAGATTAGGATCTTGGTTTGACATTCACTATCTTGTTAATTGGTTATGATGTTATTTTAACCCATAACCGATCAATGAGACAGGCAAAAGCTATGAAACTTTTAAGAAAGCGCTTTTACTTGCTTTAAACAGCTTATTACGGCGTTATAACCAACCTTTTTGTTTGGCTATACGCGCTGCATCTACTCGGTTTATGGCATTTAATTTAGCAATAGCGTCTGATAAGTAATTACGTACCGTGCCCTCGCTTAAGTATAACCTTGCGGCAATATCGGCTGTTTTCAACCCTTCACTTGCGAGTTGTAATGCTTTTCGTTCTTTATCTGTCAGCGGATCAGTATCATCTAATGCGTTAATAGCAAGCTCAGGATCAATAACCTTTTGCCCGTGCATTACTTTTTTAAGCGCGCTAATTAATTCATCGCTCGGGGCTTCTTTTAAAATAAAGCCCTTAACGCCAGCACTTAAAGAACGCCTAATGTAACCCGCTCGCGAAAAGGTGGTCATAATAACTATTTTTATAGCAGGGTATTTTGATGCAATTTGCTCACTGAGTTCGATGCCGTTCATGCTAGGCATTTCGATATCGGTTAAAATAATATCAGGAAGAGAGTTACTGTCTAGCATGTTTATGGCTGTTAATGCATCTTGCCCGTTACTTGCTTGACCAATTACCTCAATATTAAAATCTAGACTTAATAATGCTGCGATTGCGTCGCGCACAAGCCCCTGATCTTCTACTAAATACACCTTGATCATTAGAACCCCTTCGCTGTTAAAGGCAGCATTACATTTAAACTAAAGTTATCCTCACAGGTAAATGTAGCCTTACCATCTAGCTGCTCTGCTCGTTCTTTAATGCCATTTAAGCCATTTCCAGGTTTTATTGAGCTACATGGTGCATGATCAATCACATTGATTATTAACTGCTGCTGATTTTGCGCTATGCTAACGATGCATTTCTTGGTGCTGCTATGGCGTAGTAAGTTAGTAACAGCTTCCTTAATAATAAGACTTGCGATACCTTCTACTTTTGCAGGTAACACATTTAACTTGACGTTAAAATCCGCCTCAAAACCTTGTTCGGTTAGCCTTTGTTTCAATTGGGAAATTTGACTCGCAAGATTGAGCTGTTTTAAATCACTGACAGCACTTCTCACATCACTCAATAGCTGCCTTGCAAGCTCTGCAACTTGGGCAATTTCAGTATTTGCTTGTGTGTAACGCTCACCTTGATTTAATTTATTAGCAAGCTCTGCTTTTAAAGCAATTGATGAAAGAGAGTGACCTAAAATATCATGTAAATCGCGAGCAATACGCTCGCGTTCAGCAATTGCTGCTAATTGCTCTAATTGCGTGGCGTTTTCTTGCTCGCGGATTTTATATTGCTGCTCTCTTTTTGCAGCTATACCGTAGCTAAATAAGGCCGCACATAAAATTAAAGATATAGCGAGAAAGTATTCTACTTTTGCAATATCGCCAATATATGCACTTAATAGAACAGTTAAAATGACCACTAACGCTGAAAAAATTCGTTGCAGTTTACTATATGCATAACCGACAATATAGGCAACGAAACCAAATAATGTCGGTGTGCCTGAGGTATAAAAAGTAGCACTAAAACAAACTAACAACATAGCAATAACTAACTTAGTAGTATCGGTATCTTGGCAATTTATTGCTTTTACATAGAGCATAATAAAAGCAATATATAAAGCTAAGGACATAAAAATGTTGTTTGCGGTTAAATTTGCAAAGTTAATCATAATTGGCAACAAATAAAAGCCAGTAAAAATTAAATGTCCATACTTCCAAAACCCTTTATCGATTTGCTCAGCAACCGTGTCAAGTGAACTCATACTAATACCCCAAGTGTATCGTTTTATTTATAATTATGTTTTTACTAAATAACACAAAAACACATAACAGCATAAAGTAACCGGCGTAAGTAATACTAAAACTATATATTTCAAAAAAATCGCTGATATATAAACTGATTAAAATTAAAGCATTCATAATTACCTCCAGTTGAATGTGATAACTATGCCAGCCGCTAAAAAAAATAAGAGTGTAAAATGTCATCAACTTTGCTGACATTTGTCATGTTTTAAAAATTTCACCTTATTATGAGCAGTGATAAGATAGTAAAAAATAGCAGAGCGAATTTACATGCAACCCCAACAACAAAGTTTAATTTATTTACATATTGCGGTATTACTTTTTGGTGGCACAGCACTATTTGCCAAATTAATAAATCTCAACGCATTAGATATCACAGTGTACCGCGCAGCCATCGCGGGTCTGGCTATTATGATATTGCTGTTATGGCAAAAAAAAGCAATTAAACTCAGCGGTGCTAAAGATTACTTAATTGCTTTGTTGTTAGGGGCTGCTGTAGGTATACATTGGGTCACCTACTTTGCTGGTATGCAAATGGCTGGGATTGCGGTTGGCATGATTGCATTTTTTACTTACCCTGTGATCACCGTATTTATTGAACCATTCTTTAATGGTAGTAAGCCCAAAGTAAACGATTTGCTCAGCGCAAGTGTAGTAATAACAGGGATCTATTTACTGACACCAAATGCAGATATGGGTAATGATGTCACCTTAGGCGTGGTAACCGGTGTTATTTCAGCATTTTTTTTCGCGTTTAGAAATATTGTTCATAAGCGATACTTTAGCCACTACGGTGGGCCACAAACTATGTTTTATCAAACATTAGTGGCTAGCTTGTTATTATGTGCTTTTATTGAAGTACCAGTGATTAATATATCGAACCAAGATCTAGGGTTATTGCTCGTCGCTGGCGTAATTTTTACTGCAACTCCGCACTCTTTATTTGCGGCAAGTTTACAGTATTTATCAGCATCAACAGCGGGACTTATTTCTTGTTTACAGCCTTTATATGGCACATTTTTAGCTTTTTTGCTGTTGCATGAACAACCTTCACTACAGACCCTGCTTGGCGGTGCTTTAGTGATTAGTGCAGCATTTTACGAAACATGGTCAGTTACTCGGAAACACACATTATGATAAAAGTTTTTGCTCATCGGGGCGCCAGTGGCACTTATCCAGAAAATACCCAGAGTGCGATAACCGCAGCAGTCGAAATTGAAGTCGATGGTATTGAAGTCGATGTACAAAGCTGTTTGGATGATTACATGATCATCCATGATACTTGGCTAGATCGCACCACCAGCGGCCGCGGCAAAATAAATAAACTTACCCGAGAGCAAATTCAATGTTTTGATGCCGGCAATGGCGAATTTGTCCCAACCCTACAGCAAACTATTGATTGGACAGCCAATAAAGTGCTCTTAAACCTTGAGTTAAAACACACTTTCTCGTTGGATAAATTTGTTGAGCTGATTGAGTTAAATATCGTTAATAACAAACTATCTCAGGATATGCTGTTAGTCTCTTCATTTGATCATCATCAATTAATGTGGCTTAAACAGAAACTACCTTGGCTAAAAATTGGCGCGTTAACGGGCTCCATTCCTATCAACTATGCCGAATTTGCCCAGCGCTTACAGGCGTTTAGTATTCATGTTGATAAAAACTTTATTAACCATGAGTTTGTCGCGGATGCCAAACAACGCGGCTTACAAGTTTATGCGTACACGGTTGATAAACAAGAAGATATTGAGTTAATGCTGAGTTTTGGTGTCGACGGAATTTTTACTAATTATCCATGCAACACGAAAATGATTTTAAACTCACTGTAGTTATCAAAAATAGCTGCCGTTCATCCTATATTCTTGAATTAAAGTGAATTTGAACGATACTGAGTAAAACAATACTACAGCCGAGCGGGCAATTGATGAGTGGGTATATGCGTATTTATAATTTTATAGAACAAAGCTTCTTTTTTACTTTAACCCGAAAGATTGTTGGCAACCTTAGCTTTGTATTTATTTTCCAAGCTATTACTTTGATTTGGTTATATAAAAGTCTAACTACGCAAGACGCAGACACTAGCCTATTTTGGTTACTCACGGTGATTATTATTGCCGGCTTTGCCTTTACACTCTTTTACATGCGCTTTCTGATCGTGCGCCCAGTTACGGCAATGCGCGATACATTAATAAAAATTAACCGCCAAGATGCAAACTTAGCAGCTAAACTCCCCCACTTTACCTATGATGAATTTCGTGAGATCAGCCAACAGTACAATACCTTTACTGATCATCTAAGCCAATTGCTCGCTACCACTTACCAAAGTTCGCAGGCCAGCGCACAAAGTAATAATCAAGTGACTGAGTCAATGCAACATACGGCGCAGCTAAGCGAACAACAAATTGATTTTAGCCAAACAATAACCGCAGCCAGTAATCAAATAACTGATAGTCTGCAAAGTATCGTTACCAATACCGATGATGTTCATCAAGTAAACGCAGAGCATTTAAACTTTGTTACACACTCTGCACAAGAACTCACAAAACTAGTCACTCAAGTTAAATCGATTAGTCATGTATTGAGCAGTTTTTCAGAAACGATTTCTGGCTTAAAACAAAACAGCGAGAATATTCGTAGCATCCTGAAAATGGTTGAAGAGTTTTCAGATCAAACTAATTTGTTGGCGCTCAATGCTGCAATAGAAGCCGCTCGTGCGGGTGAAGCAGGTCGTGGTTTTGCGGTTGTAGCAGATGAAGTAAGAACTTTATCGGTTAAAGTAAGTGATGCAACTCGCCAGATCAGCGATTTCATCAACCAAATGGATTCTTTAGTAAATCAAACAAATAAAGAATCTGAGCAACTTGTCAGTTATTCACATAATGCAGAAACAACCATTAGTAATACATCCCATGGATTTACCGATCGGCTTGTTGAATTTGAACACAATCAACAACAATTACAGCAAATTGTAAGCGCTGTGCACTTACTCGAACAGACACAAAATCAAACTCATCAATCAGTTGAACAAATCGTTGCGTTAGGCAGCCAAGCAAAAGCACAAATTGATGTAGCGCTAGGTGATTGTCAATTATCACAACAACTAAGTGAGCAAACTCTGCAGCAGTTAAAGCGTTTTGTCTAAGCGCAAGCGTTTTAACTGTGCTGTAAATATGTTAAATTGCGTCGTTATTTTTTCTTAATGATGTACCCATGTGAGTAGCTCAATATCCGATCACACGCAGTTAGCCCTTGATATAAAACAGTGGGGTAAAGAACTTGGCTTTGCTGAAGTTGGCATCACTGACATTGATCTAAGCAAACACGAAGCACAATTACAGCGCTGGCTTGATTTAGGCTATCACGGCGATATGGAATATATGGCCGCTCATGGTATGAAACGCGCTCGCCCTGCGGAGCTAGTCCCAGGTACTGTGCGGGTTATATCTGTAAAAATGAATTACCTGCCCCCTGATGCAAGCTTTGCTAAAACCCTCAAAAATACCGATAAAGCGTATATTAGTCGTTATGCGTTAGGGCGTGATTATCATAAACTGATGCGTAATCGATTAAAAAAATTAGGTCAAAAAATTGAGCTGCAAATCGCTCAATTAGGTTATCGGCCATTTGTTGATTCAGCACCAGTATTAGAACGTCAACTTGCTGAAAAAGCAGGTTTAGGCTGGCGTGGAAAACACAGCTTGCTAATCAATAAAGAAGCCGGTTCTTGGTTCTTTTTGGGTGAGTTATTTGTTGATATCCCTTTACCAATTGATAAGCCCAATGAGTTTGAGGGATGTGGAAAGTGCGTTGCCTGCATTACTTTATGCCCTACCGGCGCAATTGTAGAGCCTTACGTGGTGGATGCACGCAAGTGTATTTCTTATCTTACTATTGAGCTGCAAGGACCAATCCCTGAGCAATATCGCTCACTATTAGGTAATCGCGTTTACGGCTGTGATGATTGCCAATTAGTTTGCCCATGGAACCGCTACGGGCAAATTACCGATGAAGCCGACTTTCACCCACGAACACAACTAAAAGATAAAGATTTACTTGATTTATTTAGTTGGGATGAAGCCACCTTTTTAAAAAATACCGAAGGCAGTCCGATCCGTCGAATTGGTCATCAGCGCTGGCTACGAAATATTGCTGTAGGTTTAGGTAATGCGCAATTTAGCCAATCGATCGTTGACGCACTCAGTGCCAGCTATGATCAATCAACCGAGTTGGTAAAAGAACATATAGAGTGGGCGCTTAAGCAACAACACTCAAAACAAGATAAGTTGCTAAGAAAAACCGCCCGTTTGATACGTATCGTAGAAAAGGGCTTACCAAGAGATGCGTAGCTTCACACCCCTTGATTATTTACTGTTACTTTTTCAATAAGATAGACAGGTCTTGCTCAATTTCATGAAAAGCTGCTTTCACCCCCTGTACAGACTCTTCACGGGCAACTGATTTTTGAATTGCTTGATCTACCTTCTGATAAATAAACACTTCTTGATCTTCGTCTAGCCCCATTGATGGGATCCGCTCTTCTAACTCTTCTTGTAAACGCTTGAACACCGCTTCATTACTCTGACGGTTTTCATTTAACAGCTCAATTAAGCCATGAAACTTGCTATTAACCATAGTAATTGCATCATTTAGCTTTGTTTGCTGCGACTGTAAAGCTTCACGGGTCATGATTGCGCGTAGCTGTTGCTCCGTGACACTGACAATAAAGCACACATGATCTCGGATCCGGCCATGCTTATCAGGATCGTGATCTGGCATATTTAAAATCAATAAACTAATTAATTCATAATTAACTAAGATACGATGGGAAAATTCATGTAGCCGCCCCTTATTTTTGAGCATATCAAACAATTCAATTACAATCGGCGAACACGTTCCATTTAGGGCAAAGTGGTCAGGAGCATCAATATTAGCTCTAAACTCAACATTACTTTGTAAATCAAACGATCTTAAACAATGAACTAAGGCTTCACCCAGCGCTTTAGTATTGTTAATCATACCAATGCTCTCAATATAATTAACTATTTGCCCCATTTCACTACTGTTAGCCATGGCATTAAATGCAGTGGATGTGGCTTCTTCAACTTGCTGTTCTAACGATTCTTTTTCAATCAGTACTTGGTTAAGAATTTTCAGTTTCGATTTAAGTTCGTCCTGTCCAAATGGCTTAACAATATAATCTTCTGCACCGACTGCATACCCTTCCATCCGCTCTTCGACAGTGCCTCTGGCTGATACGAACATCACGATAATATTTGCAGTTCTGGGATTGGCCTTTAGTTTTCTACATACTTCATAACCATTCATTTGTGGCATACTCACGTCGAGTAAGATTACTTGCGGCGCAAACTCTTCCACTGTGCTGAGGCACTCAGGACCACTGCTAACCATCTTTAATTCAAAATCAAGATCCAACAATATCTCTTCTATAATTTCTAAATTAAAAGGCTCGTCATCAACAGCTAATATTCTCGTTAAAGGCATAATTATCATCCATTTCATAATTCATATTAATAGTTTAGTCATAAAAAAAACTCTTACCAGTCAAGCTAAGTAATTTCTTATTGAGTAGCAGAAATTTTTATTTCTAATGGCAGAGCTATACGAATCGTCGTGCCTCCTGAGCTGTTGTTATGAGCAGAAATAACACCTTTATGTAATGATACAAATTCACGACACAGAGCTAAGCCAAGCCCCGTTCCGCCAGCACCATTATTGGTTTTACTACTTTGTACAAATTTTGAGAACACATGTTCAAGCTCATCATCGGGGATCCCTATACCACTATCAATCACTTCAATAATTGCCTGCTCTTGCTGCTTAATTAAAACGACTTCAATACAGCTATGCGGATCACTAAACTTCAACGCATTGCCGAGGATATTGCGTAATAATTGATTTACTTGCTCTTCATCACAGTCAATTATAAGAGGCGGTTTTTGTGGTAAGTACTTCACTTCAATATCTTTTTCCATAGCAGTACCTGACACATCATCAATACTGGTTTTAATAATATTATTAAGATTGTGTGGGTGAGGATTAAAAGGGAATTTACCAACATCGAGTTTAGATAAGTCGAGTAAATTATTAAGTAATGAGAGCAGCCGCTCGCCACTACACTCAATACGAGATAAATATTTCTGTAGCTTTTCAACTGAAATATCATCTCTGCCGAGTTTATCTAAACCAAAGCGGGCAAAACTTAATATTGAATGCATTGGAGTGCGTAATTCATGGGACATGTTAGCAAGAAACTCTGATTTACTGTGATTTGCTGCCTCAGCGATATTTTTAGCGTCTTCAAGCTGTGATGTTCGGGCACGTACTTGCTCTTCAAGCATATCTTTTGCTTCGAGTAATAGCTCCTCTTTGAGCTTAAGGTGAGTAACGTTTTTAAAAATAACCGCAAGTGCAATATCACCATGATGATCTATCTCATTGAATGAACCAACTAATGGAATGGCATCTTCGCCTTCCATTGGCAGATACACGTCACAACTAAATTGACGATTTTTATTTAACGTCGCTATTTTTTCTTTGATTTGCTCAACAGACGTTGCATCCAATAAAGTAAATACTGAGCTGCTTTTCAGTGCTTTTGCCGATAACCGAAATAGTTTAGAGCAAGCATCGTTTGCTTCAATCACTTCACCATTGCGCTCAAATAACATAATCGCATCAGGTGTGTGCTTATAAATGACACGTAACAAGCTATCTTTTTCAATAAGTGCATCAACGGTATCTTGTAGGCGTTCAACTAATTCAGTGTTATGACGTTTTAATAACTCCGTTTGCCAAAGTTTATGCACCGATTGCAGTAACATATTTTCATTAATTGGTTTAACTAGTACGTCTTCCACCCCTTGGCGAATAGCTTCAATCATCGACACTTGATTTGGTTTTGAGGTAAATAGTAAACAACGACATTGCGGATATAATACTTTGAGGGCGGCAAATACTTCTAAACCAGATCCATCAGGCAAGCTAAAATCGCTCAATAGCAGATCAATTTCATGTCCTTGTGTTTGGCTAATCGCAGAGCTAATGCTATTAGCTGTAATCGTTTTAATATGAGCACCTAATAGACTATTTGCTATTTTTTCAAGCCGCTGCGGAATATGGTCAACCAACAATACCGTTGGTAATACTAAAACACTATCGGAGCCAAGCTCTAACACACTCTCTAATAAGGTGCTGATCTCTTTATTCGCGAAGAAGGGATAAATCACCAGAGCATTTGGCGCCAGTCGATTAAGCTCACTAAATAAAGATAGTTGTTCGCTGTTTTCAACTTTAGGTGCAAGCAGTAAAAAGCGCTCTTGACTGACCTGTGTTACTAAAAAACTTGCGGTAGCCACTGGAACACCATGTGCAATAGTCACTAAATCATAAGAACTAAACGCAGTACATTCCTGTAGCATTGAAAAGTGGATCAATTCAACTTCACAGCCAATCAATTCAAGCAATACTTTTATCCGCATCGCTAAAATACTATTGCTATCAACGATCAATATTTTCCGCACAGCTTTGACTCCGCTTTTCATCAACTTAACATGATAAAAGCGTAGTCTAAGTTTTCTGCATTAACACCATCTAAAGGATTATTTTTAGTCGTATATCTACCCTAAATGCTTACCTAAGATAGTTAAGCTGTAGTGATTGTCGTCCATAATAGCCACATTAGGTAACTTTCCCCATTGTTGATAACCAAAGCGCTCGAACAATTTAATACTCGGTATATTATGACTAAATATAAATGCTAGTAGCACTTTAATATTTAATGGCTTAGCTTGCTCTTGGGCAAAAGTAAGTAAGCGTTTGCCAAGCCCTTGGCCTTGTGCAAATGCGGTAATATAGATACTGATTTCTACCGTTCCATCATAGGCTGGACGACCATAAAAAGATTTATAACTAAGCCAAGCTATCACCTTCGAGTCTTGCTCATAAACGTAAATAGGCCGCTGCTCGGTATGGCTATTAAACCAACTTTGCTTGTCTGCTATGCTTACTTGTTCAGTGTCGGCTGTAACCATTCTACTTGCTATTGTTTCATTATAAATTGCAACTATGGCGGCTAAATCATTACTATTTGCTAATCGTATTGTCATTTTGTTTTTAGCGGTTGTTGATCACTTCATTGCATAGTAACGTATGAGTTAAAGTCACACTACTGCAAAATAAACGGTAGACTACCATCCAGGGTGATCAGCCACAACAAGTTAAGGAATCGGTATGTTTAAAAAATTATTATTATGCTGCGCAATACTCAGTTGTAGTGTTTATGCACAGCCAGAGCAAACAAGCCAACAGCAGGTTGAGGATACGTCATGTGATGATTTCACTAATGTTACTATGCGCAAACTTCGCTCAAAAGAGAGTATTAATTTATGTCAATTCAAGAATAAACCCTTATTGATCGTCAACACGGCAAGCAACTGCGGTTTTACGCCACAGTTTGAAGGTCTTGAAGCGCTATATCAAAAATACCAAGATCAAGGTTTAGTGATACTGGGATTTCCTTCTGATGATTTTTTCCAAGAAGAAGATGACGAAAAAGCCACAGCTAAAGTCTGTTTTGTAAATTACGGTGTGACCTTCCCGATGTTTGCCACCAGCGAAGTCAGAGGTAGTGATGCCAATGCTATATTCAAGCATTTAAATGCCCAAACGAGTTCGCCAAATTGGAACTTTTATAAATACCTTGTATCTGCAGATCGCAAACAGGTTGAACGTTTTAATAGCAAAACCAAGCCAGATTCAGACAAGTTAGTTAAAGCAATAGAACAAGCAATTTCAGATATTTAATTTTATACTGGTACAAGTAGTTATTATTGAACTAGAATAACGTAAGATTTGATTGAAAAAACACCACCTTGAAACGGGAGATTTTATGACAGTGGCAAGTGCAAGACACATATTAGTAGACAGCGAAGCGCAGTGCTTAGATTTAAAAACCAAGATTGAACAAGGCGAAGATTTTGCTGAGTTAGCTAAGGCACATTCAAACTGCCCTTCAGGTCAGGATGGCGGTGCATTAGGTGAGTTTGGTCCTGGTATGATGGTTCCTGAATTTGATAAAGTGGTTTTTTCAGCACCGATTAATCAAGTACAAGGTCCTGTGCAAACTCAGTTTGGCTACCACTTACTTGAAGTGACTAGTCGTACAGAATAACGTTGGTTTTATTACTAACCTAAAAGAAAGCCGCCTCTGCGGCTTTCTTTTTATCCTAAGGAAAGCACATGCAACTATTAGGCTCAACAACTTCGCCATTTGTACGCCGCATTCGTATTTGGGCACTGTTAAATCAATGCAGTCTTGAGTTTATCAACTTAGATATTTTTTCAGACACTGATCGTCAGCTAATGATACAAAATAATCCAGCCCGAAAAATTCCAGTACTAATCACTAAGCAGCAAACCTTGGCTGATTCAAATAACATCATCCGCTTTTTGCTCGAACAACACAGTCAAACTCGTCTGAATTGGCAACAAGAGCACCTACTAACAATCATTAATGCATGCAATGATTCGCTGGTTGAGCTATTACTTTGTCAGCGTTCAGGATTCGATACGCAAGATGATAAATTATTTTTTAATCTACAAAATGAACGCATTGCTGAAACATTAAGCTATTTAAATAACCATTTTGCAGATGCAGGATTTAAAAGCTGTGAATACCTGTGCATCAGTTTATACTGCTTACTTGATTGGATTTGCTTCCGCGAGTTAACGGATCTAACGGCACATACCGAGTTAATGAAGTTCTATTATTCATTTGCTCAGCAACAGGCAGTGCAGCAAACCGATCCACGTAATTAACATTTAAGGGTAAACACATGAGTGATATCGAAATTGAATCAGAACTAGTTAGTTTTGTTGAAAAAGTACGTCAAAGTGAACAAATCTGGGCGCTAGGTGCTGAAGATGGCGGTTTTGTGGTTTGTGACTCTAACCAATTTGAAAACACCGATGTACTACTATTGTGGGAAAGTGAAGCAACAGCAAAAGCCCAGTGTAAAGAAGAATGGGCCGATTACAGCCCACTGCAAATCACCTTGGATGAATTTTTAGATGACTGGGTTGAAGATCTAAAAGAAGATGACGCACTGGTTGGCCTAAACTGGAATGACGACCAAGTATGTGTTGAAATCGAGCCGGTTGGATTAGCACGCGCACTAAGCGAATAAGCATTATTTAACATTGCTTTACTGCGCTGGTTTATTTGCTATAAACTAGCGCAAATCTTTACTTTCAGGGTATTACGTTGAAGTCCCATCTTGGTCGCCGCCCTTTTTCCGCTATGGAATTACATACGCTTTACCATGGCTATATATATGGTGATCAACGCTTACCTCGCGAACAGCCGAAACACTGGCATTTTTGGCTCCCTTTAATCGCTTATTACAGTGGAGCTTACAGTGATGAAATTGGCCACTTACAACTGTGCGATATTGTTGAACATCAACAGATCCTTTGTTTTCATTTCCATACCCACGGCAAGATAAAAGCCCGTATTGTGCCTATCCATCAAGCACTTTTTGATGCTGGCTTAAACGAGTATATCGCAGCAGTTAAACAACAAGGACACAATCGCCTATTGTTTGACTTACCAGCTAAATCAGGTCGCTATAGCGAGAAAGTTCGCATTTGGTTCTCTGGTGAAGGAGAGCGTGCCGGCTACTTACAAAAGTGTGATATTCCCAATATCGATCAACTTGGTATGAAAACCGCTGTCAGCAGTCTCAGGCTCAATTTTGAGCAGCAAATCCGCATTTATGCAATTCAAGCAGGCAATAAAGATGCTTTTAATTATCTGCTGGGTTTTAATGAATATGAATTGACTGAATTTAGCGATGTAATCACCCTTAATCAGATCTGCCAACAAATACGCGTGATCAACCAGCACATTGATTGGCACCGCTTTAATCAGCGCCACACCATTTGACAAACTTTGTTACCAACTAGCTCATTACTC
Organism: Pseudoalteromonas sp. SR45-6; assembly: GCF_014163545.1. NCBI lineage: Bacteria > Pseudomonadati > Pseudomonadota > Gammaproteobacteria > Alteromonadales > Pseudoalteromonadaceae > Pseudoalteromonas > Pseudoalteromonas sp. SR45-6. The sequence continues at coordinate 42,019 of NZ_JACJDM010000009.1, read as the reverse complement.
ACTGCTTAAAAACTGTTAGGATAACTGTGCACAAAACTCTAACAAGAAAATATCAGGGATATCTATGTTTATTAAAAGCCTACTCACACTCAGTGTGGCCATTGCAGTAAGTTCAGCTCATGCTAATGAGTTTGTCCTAGAAAAGCTCGCAAAACCAAGTTCTCAACACGTATCTTTAACGCTTGATCCAGCTCAAGAAACCTTTAGCGGCATGACCGAAATCGCCCTTGAAGTACTTAAGCCAACTAACTATATCGAGCTTAATGGTGTTGCTTACGCAACCCAAATGGCCAAACTGCTTGGGGCAGAAAACTGTGACTTAAGTGCTGAAATGCTAAAAACAGGTAAAGTAAAATTTAGCTGCGATGAGCAAATTCAACCAGGTAAATACACGCTTAAAGTCGACTTCACTGCCCCCTATAATCGCCAAAGTGTTGGCCTGTATAAAACCTTAGATCAGGGTGTGCCGTATTTATTTACCCAATTTGAAATGAGCGATGCCCGCCGCGCATTCCCTGTATTTGATGAACCAAGTTATAAAATTCCATTCCAATTAACGATTACAGCACCTAGCTCTCAAAAAGTGTATGCCAATACACCTGAGTTAAAAACGACCGTTAATGGCGATATGACCACTCACTTTTTTGATAAAACACCGCCAATTCCTTCATACTTAGTGGCTATGGCTGTCGGTCCATTTGAGGAGCGTGAAGTCAAAGGCATGCCAATTCCAGGCCGTGTGATCACGCCACAAGGTAAAATTCACTTAGGTGAATATGCCGAGCAAGCAATGCCAAAAGTATTGGTCGCGCTTGAAGGCTACTTTGGTATTCCTTATGTTTATAAAAAACTAGATTCAGTCGCTGTTCCTGAGTTTCCATTCGGTGCCATGGAAAACGCAGGCTTAGTTACCTACCGTGAAGATATTTTGCTGCTTGATTTGGCTACAGCGACTCGCAATAAAAAACAACGCAATGTATCTATCATCGCTCATGAACTTGCTCACCAGTGGTACGGTAACTTAGTAACCATGAAATGGTGGAATGACTTATGGCTAAATGAAGCGTTTGCAAGCTGGATGGCTGCTAAAATCACAGCCCAGCTTAACCCTGAATTTGAATCACATTTAGACCTGCCGCAAAATAACGTTATGGCGTTAGATGCTCGTTTAAGTACTAAGCCAATTCGTAAACCAATCAAAACCGAAGCCGATATTATGGACGGCCTAGGCTTAGCTTATAGCAAAGGCAGCTCGGTATTAGCTATGGTTGAAAACTGGATTGGCGAAGAGGCTTTCCAGCAGGGTATTCGCGCTTATTTAAAAGAGTTCTCGTATAAAAACGCCGAAGCAGCCGACTTATGGCAAGCCCTTGGTAAAGCATCAAATAAAGATGTGGCAGCGGTTTTAAAATCGTTTATCGAACAATCTTCATTCCCACTGATCAAAGTAACTCAGCAAGGTAAAAAGATTACCATTAATCAAAGCCGCTTTACTAACGCGGGCGTTGATGCTCCTGCACAGCTTTGGAATGTGCCAGTTGCAATAAAATACGGTGCTGGCGATAAAGTTAAAACTGCCAATGTATTACTAACTAAAGCCAATCAAACTGTTGAACTTGAATTTGAACCTGAGTGGATTTATCCTGATCAAGGCGCTTTAGGTTATTACCGCTGGGTGATGGATGACAAACAATTTGCTGCATTGATTGATAACGCCGCGCAGTCATTGACAGTACGAGAACGTTTAGCGTTATTGTCTGCCGCTGATGCATTACTAGATGCTGGTGTTATTTCTGCTGCACATTTAATGCAAACACTAGAAGTTTTTGTAAGCGACAAACACCCACGCGTTGCTAATACCGCTTTGGGTTATTTAGCCGCACAAAAGCGTACCTTTGAAGATGAAAGCAACCAAGACCTGTGGCCTGAATTTATTCGTAAAAGCATCATGCCTGCAGCTAAACAGTATGGTTTAACTGCAAAAGTAAATGAAGATGCTGCAATCTCGCAATTACGTACTCAAGTAGTTGCACGTTTAGGTTTTGATGGTGAAGATCAAAGTGTGATCAATACCGCCAAGGCACAAGCCCGTGTTTACTTAAATAACCCAGAAAAAGTTGATCCGTACCTTGCGTCAATCTACTTAAACTTAGCCGCATTCCATGGTGATAAAAACCTACTCGATGCGTATATAAATACCTTTAAAACTACCAAAGATCCGCAAGTGCGTACAAAAATGCTAGCGGCTATGAGTTACTTTGGCACGCCAGAGCTACAAACTAAGGTATTAAATTACAGCTTAACTGACGATGTCACTGCATCTGACATGCGTACGATTATGTCAGGACAGGCTTACACGAAAGCCCGTGAAGCTTTGTTTATTGAATGGATATACGCGAATTACGATAAGGTAGTTGCAAACTTGCCACCTTTCTTCGTACCTAACCTGCCTAACTTTACCACCTCAGGTTGTAGCGCCAGCAGCTTAGCAAAAACGCAAACTTTCTTTATGAGCAAAATTGCTGATGAGCCAGGTTATGCCCGTACCTTAAGCAAGCTTGAAGAAAGCGTAAATAATTGTATTGCACTCAAAGAACGTGAACTAGCTTCAGTTAATAGTTTCTTAAAACGTTAATTTGTACGGCAAGCCATTGGCTTGCCGTTTTTTATCAACAGCGTTATTTATCCATTGATAATTTTTACTAGCTGAGAAATAAACTCTTTTGCTCCTTCAACGCTGGTCATTTTAAAACCAATTCCATAATGGATTGGATTCGTGCTTTTAAAAATACGCGTTGGAAACCGTGTCATTTCACTACTATGAAAAAAACCGCTAATGCGGTTAACGCCTGCTATTTTATTAAAATCATCACTAAAGACTTCCAGTGCAGGACGAAGCACAAGCTTAGCTTGGCCACTTTCTATATGCAGATAAATTGCTTCTTTGGACTTAGGTAACATATATTCAGTGATATTCTTAATTCTAAAATTACTACGGCACTCTAATGCAATAAGTTGCTCGTTGATTTGCTCTGGACTAGCTGACATGGATATCCTTGATTTTCATTAAGCTCTTAGCTGTAAACTACAGCACAGCCAAGAACCTGCAAAGTTTTATATTATAGTTATTTAACGCATACAAAAGCGAGTTGATCATTTAAGTAGCTAATACGGGTAATATTGGTGTCACAGAAAGGCGTTAAATCAAGCCATAGAGAGACCTGTTCAGGGCTATTTAGCTGGCGCTGGTAAACACGATTATCGACCGCATAAATGACCGTATTAGCGTCTTTAAATGCGTAATCTTGTACCGTCTGCGGTAAACGAAAGAGGTCAGTGACGGTATTTTCTTGCGGATCATAACTTGCTAACCAGTGCTGCTGCGCTTTGCTATAACTAAATGTATAGGCAGCTAATGCATGATTAAATGTCAACGTACGGCCAATATGCTCAGCAACCACTTTTGGCTTCGCTGCAGCAACCTGAGTATATTGTAAAGTATGTGGTTCGCCTAAAATAAACATCACCATATCATCTTTGGCGCCCCAGGCATGATAACCAACTGGCTCTATCCACTCAAAAATACGACTTGGTTTAACATTATCGTCAAACGGATATTGCCATAACTTTTGCTTACCATCCGCCTCGACTACGATAGCTGACAGTGCCTTACCATTAGGTGTTAAAGTCGGCGAGTATTCACTCACAGCAGTATTTGTTAAATTAGTTACTTGCTTATTGGTAAAATCATAAAAAGCTAGATCTGTTTGACTTTGCCCTTCACTTTGCACTTCTTGGGTAAAATAAATACCACCTTTGGTAAGTAAAGGCTGATTATTATAAACATCATTATTAGTGATACGGCTTACTTGTAACCCATATTCTGTGTTAAGTTTAGCAAGTAAAATTTCGCTTTTTGGCATCGCAGCTAAAACGCTATTAGGGGTAACTGCAAGGGTGGCAACAAAACTTAGCCAAGGTAAAGTCAATTTCATATCATTCTCTAATTATTTTTATCGCCCTTATAATAGCGCTATTTTATAGTTATTCCCAAGTCTGTTATTGATATGTCACTTGACCTACCCCCTTACTACGCCTTATAACTACAGAGCTACTTAAAACGAGAAAAATTATGTCAGCTAAACATCCTATTATTGCGATCACTGGTTCATCTGGTGCGGGTACTACCACCACGACAAGTGCTATTAAGCATATATTTCGTAGTCTTAATATTGAGGCCGCATTTATAGAGGGCGACAGTTTTCATCGCTATACTCGTCCTGAGATGGATAAAAAAGTTCGCGAAGCGCAGCAAGAAGGTAAACACATTAGTTACTTTGGTCGTGAAGCTAATGACTTTGCAGCCCTAGAAGGTTTGTTCAGCACCTATGGCGATACTGGAGCAGGTAAATTACGTCGTTATTTGCATACCTTTGACGAAGCCGTGCCATACAATCAACTACCAGGTACCTTTACTCCGTGGCAAGAACTGGAAAGTAGCACCGATATTTTATTCTACGAAGGACTGCATGGCGGTGTTGTCGATGAAGATCATGATGTAGCTAAGCATGTTGATTTACTAATTGGTATGGTGCCTATCATTAACCTTGAGTGGATCCAAAAGTTAATCCGCGACACCTCTGAACGTGGTCACTCTCGCGAAGCTGTTATGGGCTCAATTGTCCGCAGTATGGATGATTACATTAATCACATTACGCCACAGTTCTCACGAACTCACATAAACTTTCAGCGCGTGCCAACCGTTGACACCTCAAACCCATTTAGCGCAAAAGATATTCCGTCCCTTGATGAAAGCTTTGTAGTTATTCGTTTTAGAGGAATTGATGATGTTGATTTTCCGTATTACCTACGTATGATCGAAGGTAGCTTTATGTCGAGGATCAACACCTTAGTGGTCCCTGGTGGAAAAATGGGACTCGCTATGGAGTTAGTATTAACCCCACTTATCAAAGATATTATCCTTAAAAAGCGTGCGCTTGCCGAATTAGCCCCCGTTGATTTGCCTATTTAAGAAATACGCTTGCTGAAATATATAGCTTATGTAAACTGCTGACTTCATCATAAAAGGAGATGTCAGCATGACAGAGCCATTACGCATTCTCGTCGGTTCCAAAAATCCGGTAAAAATAAATGCTGCCCGCAGTATTTTCTCTCTCTATTACCCTAATATGACGATTGATTGTCAAGGAGTTGATGCACCTTCACAAGTACCTGATCAGCCAATAGGTGAAGATGAAACACGAATAGGCGCACAAAATCGTGTCTTGTATTGCCAACAGCATTACCAAGCTGATTTTTATGTTGCAATGGAAGGTGGTGCTGAGCAATTTAGCTACGGCCCCGCTACCTTTGCATTTGTAGTCGTTGCTGATAACCAACAACGTGCTATCGGTCGTAGTAGTAACCTTCCTTTACCCCCAAGCCTGTATAATGCGTTATTGCAAGGCAAAGAACTTGGCGATGTAATGGATAACGCATTTAATACTACCAATATCAAACAGCAAGGCGGTGCTATTGGTTTATTAACTAATCATCATGCCACCCGCGAAAGTACCTATACGCAAGCGCTGACACTCGCTATGGCGCCTTTTCTTCATCCCGCGCTTTACTCTAAGGAAGTTTAATGAAGTACACCCATGTTTTATTTGATGCCGACGAAACCTTATTTAGCTTTAATGCCTATGCAGGCTTAAAAAGAATGTTTGCAGTTTATGGCGTAGATTTTAATGACGCTGATCACAGTCATTATCAAGCAACAAATAAACCGTTGTGGCTTGAGTATCAAAACAATACTATTTCCGCTACTCACCTACAAGTCACTCGATTTAGTGAGTGGGCTAATAAGCTCAATGTTCCAGCTCAACAGCTTAATGATGATTTTTTAACTGCCATGGCTGAGATCTGCGAACCATTACCTGGCGCTATTGAACTGCTAAATAAACTAAAACCGCATGCTAAATTAGGCATTATCACTAATGGTTTTACCCAGCTGCAAGCACGTCGCTTAGAGCATACCGGATTAAAAGAGATGTTTGATTGTTTAGTTATCTCTGAGCAAGTGGGAATTGCAAAACCAGCCGCAGAAATTTTTTATCACACTTTTGAACTGTTAGGTAATCCACCAAAAGAACAGATCTTAATGGTCGGTGATACCGCAAGCAGTGATATCTTAGGTGGCCAAAATGCCGGGATTGATACCTGCTGGCTACAGCATCCCAACACAGTTCTGCCAGAAGGCATTGAACCAACATACCAAGTGACTGAGCTGGTACAGTTACAACAGTTGTTAGGATTGTAAAAAGGCTTAATACCAATCGACTTAAATATTTAACCATTCTAGCGAGCTAAATAAAGCGCTAACTGCGTTATAATTTTTTTAAGTAGAACAACTACATGTCAAAATTTACGCCTTGTTATCACTCCATTTATCTGTCGCTATAAATGGTCAGTAACTTAACACGATTGGTATAACATTAAAAAACTAAACCGCAATATTTAAACAAAAAAATGACGCTAGATAGCGTCATTTTTTATAACTGTTTTAAGCGTTTGCGATTAAGCTGTGGCTACTTCTAAACCAGGTGCTGGCATGTATACTGGGGTATCAAATGTTGCCCATTCCCATGCTGACTCAGTCGCCATAATTTTACGAAGTAACTTATTGTTAAGGTCATGGCCTGATTTATAAGCTGTAATTTTTCCTAAAATGTTGTGGCCTGTCATAAACATGTCACCAACACAGTCTAGAATCTTATGCTTAACAAACTCATCGCTATAACGCAGACCGTTAGGATTAAGTACTTTAAACTCATCCAATACCACGGCGTTATCCATGCTGCCACCTAAAGCTAGGTTATTAGCATGCATATATTCAATGTCTTTCATAAAGCCAAAAGTACGTGCACGGCTGATTTCTTCTGTAAAGCTTTGTGCCGTAATATCTAAACCGATACGTTGGCGGCTTTCATTGATTGCCGGATGATCGAAAGCAATTTCAAAGTCGATATGAAAACCATCATATGGTTCAATCTCGGCCCATTTATCACCTTCTTCAATACGTACTTTTTCTTTAATCCGAATAAAGCGCTTAGCCGCATTCTGCTCTGCAATGCCGCCTTTTTGTAACAAATAAATGAATGGTAATGCACTACCATCCATTATTGGTACTTCTGAGCTATCTAATTCAACGATCAAATTATCGATACCCATTGCCGCTACCGCAGCAATAAGGTGCTCAGTCGTAGATAAGCGAACGCCATCTTTGTTAGTTAAACAGGTACATAATTGCGTATCGCCAACGGCTTCAGGTGTTGTTTCAAAATCAACAACCGGATCAAGGTCGACACGACGAAATACTATCCCAGTATTTGCGCTCGCAGGTCGGAGAGTAATAGTGACCTTCTCACCTTTGTGAAGTCCAATTCCTATGGCTTTGACTATCTCTGCAATGGTACGCTGTTTAATCATAGCTTCGCTCACTTATAGTTACAGTTAGACCGCCGATTATATCACATATACGACCAGCTGCCAAATTCGTTCACTTTTTAAACAAAAACAATTACCTTTTTGCTTAATCTGCTTGTTTTCTTAAAAATGCAGGGATGTCGAAATAATCGCCACCTTCTGATTTATCAGACTTTTTACCGCTATCATTAGTTTTAGATAAACCACTATTGCTTTGCGTTGTCTTGCTCGATTCATGCTTTTCAATCGCTGGAGCAGCAGTCATTTCATCGCCACTACCTTGGCTTGCAAAGCTTGGTACATACATACTGCTAGTTTGGTTTGTTGAACTGCTAACATCAGAACCTGACGCTTTTTTAAAGCCGTTATCGACAATACCAAACTGTGGACGACGATCGCCGCCTAAACCTGTAGCGACTACAGTTACACGTAGTTCATCAGTCATTTCAGGGTCAATAACCGCACCAACCACCACAGTCGCATTTTCAGATGCTAATGCTTTAACGTGATTACCAACAATTTCAAACTCTTCAATTGCGATATCCATACCTGCAGTGATGTTAACTAGGATGCCTTTCGCGCCAGTTAAATCAACGTCTTCAAGTAGTGGGCTTGAGATTGCAGCCTCTGCAGCTTCTTGCGCACGATCAGGACCCGATGCAGACGCTGTGCCCATCATCGCAGTACCCATGGCTGACATTACTGTACGTACGTCGGCGAAATCCACGTTAATCAAACCAGAACGAGTAATTAGTTCCGCAATACCTTGCACGGCACCAAATAATACATCATTTGCTTTAGCGAATGCGTCTAACAGTGTAGTCCCTTTACCTAAAACTTTAAGCAATTTATTGTTAGGAATTGTAATAAGTGAATCTACAATTTCTGACAATTCGTTAATACCTTGTTCAGCCGCTGCTGCGCGCTTTTTGCCTTCAAAGTCAAACGGACGTGTCACTACAGCAACCGTTAAAATACCTAACTCTTTAGCAATTTTGGCAACCACAGGCGCAGCCCCTGTGCCAGTACCACCGCCCATACCCGCTGCGATAAATACCATATCAGCACCTTCAAGGCTGGCACGAATAGTATCGGCGTCTTCTTCTGCTGATTTACGACCTACATCAGGGTTTGCACCCGCACCTAGCCCAGACGTGATCTGAGTACCTAGTTGCACTGTAATATCTGCTGATGAGTTACGTAATGCCTGAGCATCCGTATTAGCGGCAATAAAACGCACGCCTTCAATTTGTTGCTTAACCATGTGCTCAACAGCGTTACCGCCGCCGCCGCCCACGCCTATTACTTTTATAACAGCTTCTTCGCTGTGTTGTTCCATTATATCAAACATGTTTACTCTCCGACTTGAGTATTAAAACTCGCCTTGAAACCACTTCGTTATGCGGTTCCACCAATTATTATCGCCTTCAGGTTTCGATTTTTGTGCATTCATCGATTGCATTGTGCGGCCATATTGTAATAAGCCAACCGCCGTTGCATATGAAGGGTCATCTACATAATCTGTCAAACCAACTATCCCTATAGGTTTGCCTATTCTCACTGGCATCTGGAAAATGTCTTCAGCCACTTCCATCGCGCCAGCCATTTTAGCACTACCGCCAGTAATGACGAGTCCTGCTGCAATTTGGTCTGCTAATCCTGAACGATGTATTTCTTCCATCGCTAATTCAAATAATTCTCTAAAACGTGGCTCAACCACCTCAGATAAGGTATGACGCGACATTAACCGCGCTGGTCGCCCGCCGACACTAGGCACTTCAATAGTTTCTTCGCTGCTGGCCATTTGGCTACTTGCACAGGCATATTGTACCTTGAGTGATTCAGCATGGGATATCGGTGTACGAAATATTTTTGCAATATCGCCAGTAACTTGGTTGCCCGCTACAGGAATAACTGCAGAGTGGCGCAACGCACCATTGATATAAATAGTGATATCCATCGTACCGCCACCGATATCAAGTACCGCAACACCGAGCTCTTTTTCGTCATCGGTTAATACCGAATAACACGACGCTAATGCGGTGAAAATCAGTTGGTCAACTTCAAGACCACAACGCTCAACACATTTTTCAATATTTTTCGCCATATCGTTTGAGCAAGTTATGATGTGAGCACGGGCTTCCATTCGTACACCACTCATACCACGCGGGTTTTTAATCCCTTCTTGCATATCGATACTATATTCTTGCGGCAGTGCATGCAGCATTTTACGTTCGGCTGAAATAGGCACAGAGCGCGCAATATGAATAACATTTTCAATGTCTTCATCAGTCACTTCAGTATTATTAATTGCCACAACACCACTTTCGTTTTGGCACTGAATATGTTTACCTGAGATCCCCAAATACACGGAGCTAATACGGCAATCAGCCATAAGTTCAGCTTCATCGATTGCACGACGAATAGACTCCGACACCAAGTTAAGGTCGTTTACGCCGCCTTTATCCATACCATGGGACACTTGGCTGCCAACCCCAACAATGCTGAGTTTGTTATCTGCGGTGATTTCACCAACCGTGGCCACCACTTTTGAGGTGCCAACGTCTAATCCAATCACTAGGTTTCTTTCTGCTGACTTAGTCATGCCTTACTCTTATTTTGTAATTGCGCTTCTTCCAGGAGCTTCCAGCTCACTGCAAGGCCGGTATCATACCGTAAATCCACTACATCTACTTGTGCATCTGCACGTTTTTCCATCCGCGGGTAAACATCTATAAACCGCTGTACCCGTTTAGCTTTTTCTTTACGCCCTAATTTAAGGCGAATACCGTTATCGAGCCATAACTGCCATGAAAATCGCTCTGACAATGCTAGGCTGGTTAACTTTAAATTATTAACCTTAAGCATTTCATCAAGCTGCTTGAAAGCTCCCCATGCTTCAAACTCACTGCCCTCAGGGCCATAAAGTTGTGGCAGCTCGTCACTGAGCTTCGCACTGCTAGCTTGAAACACTTCACCGCTTTGGTTAAGTAATAAATCACTGTTCCACACTGCGACAGCCTGATGCTCTACCACATACACTTGTAATGTATCTGGCCACTGCTTACGTACCGATGCAGTAGCCACCCAAGGTAAGTCTTGCACTAGACGTTGTATGTTTTTCACGTCTAAATCAAAAAAACTCGATAAGTCGGCTTTTTTAATCGCGCTAATAATCGCTTTTTCATCTGTGTATTGAGGTTTCCCCAACACAGCTAAATGCTTTATTTGCGCATCTTTATTTTCTACCAACCACTGTCTAACGCCGCTGGTGATTTGCACCAAACTGAAAACCACGATTAAAAAAAAGCTCACACCTAAAATTAGCGACCAATTTAGTTGCTGTTTTAATTGTTGCGCTTTTTCCAAAAAGGGATGCATATTAAAGCGTTTGCTCCAAAATGCGAACAACTAATTGCTCAAAGCTTGCACCATTTGCTTTAGCAGCCATTGGCACTAACGATTTTTCAGTCATTCCTGGTACTGTGTTTACTTCTAACAAATAAAAGTTACCGTCTGCATCTTGCATTGCATCAACACGGCCCCAACCACTGGCACCCACTAGCTCAAATGCCGCTAAAGCCATTGCTTGTAAATGCGTGGTATCGCTAGCTGATAAGTCTGCTGGGCAATGATATTGCGTGGTATTTGACTGATACTTTGCTTGGTAATCATAAAAACCATTTGGGGTGGTCATTTCAATTACTGGCTGTACCTCATCGCCTAGTACAGTGATTGTAAATTCGCGCCCTGTTATCCACTGCTCAACCAGTACTTGGCTGTCAAACTTAAACGCTTCGGCTAAAGCAGCTTCAAGCTCTTGCGCATTATTTGCTTGCGCCATACCAATGCTAGAACCTTCGTGCGACGGTTTTACCATCACTTTTTTCAGTTCATTCATTATCGCTGTCGCATCAAAACCACGTTTGCTATCCACCACCGCATAAGGCGCAGTGCTCAAGCCCGCAGATTTAAATAAATGCTTACAACGTATTTTATCCATCGCCAATGCTGAGCCTAATACGTTACTGCCAGTGTATGGCAACCCCATAAACTCAAGTGCACCTTGAATAGTACCGTCTTCACCACCGCGACCATGCAGGGCGATAAATACTCGTTCAATGCCGAGTTCTTTTAATTGCCATAACGGTTGCTCTTTTGGATCAAAGCCAATGGCATCAACGCCCGCATTTTGTAATGCGTTCAATACCGCTTGGCCTGATTTTAGTGATACTTCGCGCTCAGCTGAGTGTCCACCAAACAACACTGCCACTTTGCCAAACTGTGTGTTTAATTGCGTCATACCTTTACCTGCTTAAGTTGCTCAATCGACAGCGATGTCGCCGCGAGTGTTTTTACTAATTGACCAATATTACCAGCACCTTGGGTTATAACTAAATCATTATCTTGTAACGTATCAGCTAATACTCCAGCTAGTTCAGAGCTACTTGCAACATGCAGTGGTTCTTTACCGCGTTGACGTAAGCTACGACATAAACTTTTACTGTCTGCGCCAATAATTGGCTCTTCACCAGCGCCGTATACATCAAGCAATAATAACTGATCAACATCGGCTAACACTTTTACAAAGTCTTCATATAAATCACGAGTACGAGTAAAGCGATGTGGTTGATAAATCATTACTAAGCGTTTATCAGGCCAGCCTTGGCGAATTGCCGCTATAGTCGCTGCAACTTCTGAAGGGTGATGACCATAATCATCCACCAGCATTACTTTGCCACGTTCGTTTTCAAAATCGCCATAATGCTGAAAACGACGTCCGATACCTTCAAACTGTTGCAATGCTTCTAAAATCGCGTGATCAGCTATTTGTTGATCTTTTGCAACAGCAATCGCTGCAGTGGCGTTCAATGCATTATGTTTACCTGGCATATTTAAATGCACAGTTAATTCATCACCTTGCTTAGTGCGCACTTTAAACTGACTGGTATTTGCCGTTTGGCTAAAATCAGTCATGCGGTAATCGGCGTCGCTTGATTCACCATAAGTGATCACAGGACGGCCAAATCGCGGAATAAGCTCAGCTGCCACTTCTGAATCGATACACACCACAGCAAGGCCATAAAAAGGCAGGTTATGAATGAAGTCCACATAAGTATCTTTCATTTTTTCTAAGCTACCGCCGTAGGTATCCATGTGATCTTCTTCAATATTAGTGATCACCGATACCATAGGTTGCAAATGCAAGAATGACGCATCACTCTCATCAGCTTCAGCAATTAAAAAATCACTTTTACCGACTTTTGCGTTACTACCCGCACTATTAAGTAAACCACCAATAATAAAGGTTGGATCCAGCCCAGCTTGAGCATAAATACTCGCGATCAAACTAGTGGTGGTGGTTTTACCATGAGTACCAGCGATAGCAATACCGTGGCGAAAGCGCATTAGCTCGGCCAACATTTCTGCACGGCGCACAACCGGAATACGTGCCGCCTTAGCAGCAATAATCTCAGGATTAGCTTCATCAATTGCACTTGAAACCACCACTACATTGGCATCTTTAACATTACTTTGATGATGGCCAATAAACACTTCAGCGCCAGCTTGGATCAAACGTTCGGTCATTGCACTATGGGCAATATCAGAGCCAGTAATACGATATCCTTCAAATGCGAGTACTTCGGCAATACCGCCCATTCCTGCGCCACCAATACCAATAAAGTGGATAGTGCTAATTCGGCGCATTGCCGGGCGAGTGCTCTTGTGTGTTGACATTTGTTTCACTTAATTATCTCTTTTTTCTGTTACTTGCAGCGCTGACAAGGGGACACCTGCGGCATCCATACAATGCCATGCGACATTGGCAGTAGCTTCTAGTGTCGCCAATTGCTTAGCATTGCTTGCAAGTTCACTGATTAATGCTGGTTTGGCTAAATACGGGCGTAATAGTTCAACAATACTGTGTTGATTGAACTGCCCCTGTGGCATTAATAATGCCGCATTGCCATCAACTAAAAATTTTGCATTCGCAGTTTGATGATCGTCAACCGCATGCGGAAACGGCACAAACACGGCCATTTTTCCTGCAGCAGCAATCTCACTTACGGTTAACGCCCCCGCGCGGCAAATTACAATATCTGCCCAGCCATAAGCGGTATCCATATCATCAATAAACTCAGCCACCTTAGCTTGTTCAGCACTAAAACCTTGCTGCTGATATGCCTGTGTTACTGAGCCTAAATGACCTTTACCGGTTTGATGCCATGTATTGATCTGAAACTCTTCACTGAGCTGTTTAAATGCTGCTGGCAAAGTTTGGTTTAGCACCTGCGCACCTAACGAGCCACCAACGACCAACACGTTAACCGGACTTGATACTTCCCGCATTGCCACATTTGCTACGCTGGCTCGTACCGGATTACCAACCACGTCACTGTATCCAGAGGCAAATGCTTGCGGAAATGCAGCCAACACTTTATTGGCAAACTTGGCTAAGTACTTATTACTCATACCGGCAACCGCATTTTGCTCATGGATCACCAGTGGTATACCTAAGCTTTTTGCGGCAATGCCAGTCGGCCCAGTAACATAGCCGCCCATTGCTAACACAACATCAGGTTGTTGTTTTTTCAATACTTTGCGTGCTTGTAATATGGCATTAATCACCATAAAAGGGGCTTTTACTAAACGTGCAAGGCCATTGCCACGTACACCTTTAACATTAATAAAATCAATCTCAATATTATGCTTTGGTACAACCTGCGCTTCCATTCGATCAGCAGTGCCAATCCAACTCACTTGCCAACCTTGTTGCCTTAAGTGATCAGCCACAGCTATGCCGGGAAAAATATGCCCGCCAGTACCACCAGCAACAACGACTAATTTTTTATTCATCGCTTGCCTCCACCGGATGTTGCTTGTTTAGTGGCCATTTTGGTTTCAAAATCCACGCGTAATAAAATACCTGCCGCAATAGTCATGATAAGTAAACTTGAGCCACCATAAGATACAAACGGCAAGGTTAAACCTTTGGTTGGCAAAATACCGGCACTCGCCCCCACATTAACCATGGTTTGAAATGCAAACCAAATACCTATTGCGAATGCAAAGTAACCTTCATATTCTTTGCCACATTTAAGTGCTTGCTGACCAATTAACAGTGCTCTAAACACCAAAGTACCAAACACCATTAAAATACTGACGATACCGATAAAACCTAACTCTTCGCCAATCACCGCAAAAATAAAGTCATTATGGGCTTCAGGTAAATATTGCAATTTTTGCACACTATTACCTAAACCTTGGCCAAACCAACCACCTTGGCTATATGCCATCAGCGATTGTACTAACTGGTAGCCTTTACCAAATGGGTCATCCCATGGCTCTAGAAAACCGACCACCCGCGCCATCCGATATGGCTCAACAATAATGAGCAATACGACTAAGCCTACGCCTGTTAATATCAAGGCAAAAAACTGCCATAACTTAGCCCCAGCTAAGAACAATAAGCCTACGGTAGTTACAAACATCACCACCACAGTGCCTAAATCGGGCTGTAATAAAATCAACAATGCGTAAACTGCAAACACTGCGATTGGCTTAGCAAAGCCTTTGATGTTTTCTTGAACTTCCTCGCGTTTACGCACTAAGTAACCGGCGATATAACTGAAAAAGAATAATTTAGCCGCTTCAGCAACCTGAAAGCCCACTGGACCTACTGGGATCCAACGTTTTGCGCCATTCACTTCACGTCCAACGATTAACACCACTATCAGTAGCGCCATGCCAAACAGTAATAAGTAAGGATTCGAGCGTTTCCACCAGGTCATTGGTACACAGCAGGTGATCCAAAACAGCACAAAGCCCATCGCCAAAAACATGCTGTGGCGAATAATAATATGATAGGGATTGTTAAATAAGCGATCAGCGGTCGGCATCGACGCACTCGTCACCATCACAAACCCCAAGCCAATTAGCATGATCACACAATATAACAGTGGCACATCGTATAACTGCGCCGATGGCTTAGGAGTTAAAGAGTCGCGGATATCAGCAAATGCGATCATACTGCCTCCGCTAAAACACATTGGCTAAAGTGATCGCCACGTTGCATATAATTGTTATACATATCGATACTGGCACATGCAGGTGCAAGCAACACAATATCGCCCGCAGTGGCAAGTTGCTTGGCAAGCATCACCGCTTGCTGCATATTTTCTGTTAAGTGGCCTTTGTCAGTCAACGCAACCAGTGCTTTGCCATCTTTACCAAAACAAATAAGCGCTTTAACTTGCTGTTGTAAATACGGCTTTAAGCTATCGAGATCAGCGCCTTTGGCATCGCCTCCGGCAATCACCACTAGTTGCTTGGCCTGATCGGCTAAACTTTCTATCGCCGCAATGGTGGCCCCGACATTCGTAGCTTTAGAGTCATTAAAATATTTAACCCCCGCTTGCTCGGCAACAAACTGACAACGATGCGCCAAGCCAGTAAATTGGCTAAAAGCTTGTGCAAACTGACTAGCACTGATATCAAATGGGCTCAATAATGCCATAACCGCTAACGCATTTAGCTGATTATGACGACCAACTACGGCCAAGCTACTAACAGGCAATAGAGCTTTGCCTTGATAACTAAAGTAACTGTCACCTTGATACGTCATTAAACAATAATCCGCATTTTCTAAGCCAAAGCTTAATTGCGGCATTGTTTGTGTATACGTTGCTGGGTCAGTCTTATTTACTACAGCCAGCGCGGCATTAGCATAAATCGTTTGTTTTGAATCAATATAGGCTTGGTAGCTCGGGTAACGATCTAAATGATCTTCCGACACATTAAGTACCGTAGCGCTAACCGGCTTTAAGCTGTGCATCGTATCGAGCTGAAAACTCGATAGCTCTAATACGTAAACATCAAAATCATCAGCTAATAAATCCAGTGCGGCAGTACCAATATTTCCGCCAAGTCCGACCTTATAACCAGCCATTTTCAATACTTCATAAGCCAACGTAACGACAGTCGATTTACCGTTAGAGCCTGTTACAGCCACCACCGGCTTGTCTGTTAAACGGGCAAATAACTCAATATCACCAATCACTTCAACACCCGCTTGCATTGCTTGTGCAACTGCTGGAAGTGTTAAACTTAAACCAGGGCTGATGATGATCATATCGGCGCTTTCAAGCTGTGCAGTTGCTAAATCACCAAACTGCGTCGTTAAATTTGGCGCATGTTGTTGCAACCAATCACAACCGGGCGGTGATTGGCGACTATCAACTACATTAGGCGTTAAACCTTGAGATAATAAAAAACGCACAATGCCCAGACCGGTTACACCGAGTCCGAGCACTGTAATATGTTTGTTTTTCATCTCGTTTAAATACGTCATTTACCTGATCTTTAATGTTACTAGGCCAGCTAACACTAGCACGATAGAAATTATCCAAAAACGCACGATAACTCGTGGCTCAGGCCAGCCTTTTAACTCGTAATGATGGTGGATTGGTGCCATTCTAAAAATCCGTTGGCCACGTAATTTATAAGAGCCAACTTGCAAGATAACCGACAGTGCTTCCATCACAAATACACCGCCCATAATGATTAAAATTAACTCTTGGCGAACTAATACAGCAATAATACCCAATGCTCCACCAAGCGCTAATGAACCAACATCACCCATAAATACTTGTGCTGGGTAAGTGTTAAACCATAAAAAGCCTAATCCGGCACCAACAATGGCGGTACATACTACAACCAACTCACTGGCCAATGGTAAATGTGGAATATGCAAGTAAGCAGAGAAATTCACGTTACCTGTTAAGTAAGCAATAATAGCCAGTGCTGCTGCCACTAAAATAGTCGGTACAATGGCCAAACCATCCAAGCCATCGGTCAGATTCACAGCATTTGACGTCCCCACCACGACAAAGTAAGTCATAACTATGTAAAACAAACCTAGCTGCGGTAATACATCTTTAAAAAACGGCACTACTAATGATGTTTCGTTGGCATGATTAGCAGTAAAAAATAATGCGCAGGCAACCACTAAGGCAATCACTGACTGCCAAAAATACTTCCATTTCGCAATCAACCCTTTTGGATCTTTGCGGATCACTTTACGGTAATCATCAACAAAGCCCACAATTCCCAATGAGCCGATCACAAACAAGGTAGCCCATACATATTTATTCGCTAAATCAGCCCACAGCAAAGTACTGGTAAAAATAGACGCTAAAATTAACAAGCCTCCCATGGTTGGGGTGCCTTTTTTCGATAAATGCGACTCCGGGCCATCGTTACGAACCACTTGACCAATTTGCATTCTTTGCAATGCTCGGATCAACTTAGGGCCAAAATATAAAGAAATTAATAGTGCCGTTAAAATACCAAATACAGCGCGAACGGTTAAATACGAGAACACATTAAATGCACTGTAATATTGTGTTAAATACTCGGCCAGCCAAACTAACATTGAGATACTCCATTGCGGCCAGTTTGCTGGCTGTTAACTAAATCTTGTACTAATAATTCCATGCGAGAACTGCGCGATCCCTTCACGACTATGGTGGTTTTTTGTGCTGAGTCAGTTAACTGTGCTTGTAATTGTTGCAACAGTTCCTCGCGGCTTGAAAAATGCCGCTGTGGTTTAGCAAATTCATCACTGGCGTATTGACTCAGTACACCTAAGCTATACAACTCATCAATACCTTGTTGTTTGGCATAGGCGCCAACTTGTTGGTGATAAAGCGCGGCTTCTTCACCAAGTTCTCCCATATCACCTAACGCTAAAATACGCTGACCTTGGAGGTCGCGTAATAAATCAATTGCAGCCTTAACCGATTGCACATTGGCATTATAAGTGTCATCAATCACGGTTAGTGTTTCATTGACTTGAATAATGTTTACTCGGCCTTTTACTTCAGCCATGGTTGCGAGTGCCGTTGCCACAGCCTCAAGACTAACGCCAAATTCACAGGTTAATGCAGCTGCTATAAGGGCGTTTGTAACATTGTGACGACCTGGCAATGCAAGCTTAACGGGTACTCGATGCTGCTTGGTACAAATATAAAAAGACGCCTGAGCTTGCTCATCGAGGCTGACTTCTTCTGCCCAAATATCTAGTTTTTCAGTGCTTGAAAAACGTTTTACATTGCGCCCTTGTAACTTAGTAAGCCAACCATCACTAAATTCGCTGTCACAGTTAACTAGCGCAATGCCATGCTCTTTCAAACCATCGTAAATTTCACTTTTAGCCGTTGCCACACCCGCAAGAGAGCCAAAACCCTCAATATGCGCAGCTGCCACATTACAAACAACGGCAACATCTGGCTTAGTCATCGCCGTGGTATAGGCAATTTCACCAATATGGTTAGCGCCAAGCTCAATCACCGCATATTTGTGCTGCGGTTCTAGGCGTAACAAGGTTAATGGCACGCCAATGTCATTATTAAAATTACCTTTAGTCGACAGTACTTCACCGTGAGGAGCTAAAATAGCTGCGCACATTTCTTTTACTGTGGTTTTACCGACACTGCCTGTAATTGCGATAGTTTTTGGTGCCACACTGGCCATTACCGCAGCACCAATTTCGCCTAGCGCAATACGCGTATCCGTAACTAAAAACTGTGGAATATCAACGGCAACTTTTTGACTAACAATAGCGGCTATTGCGCCTTTGTCTTTCGCTTGTTGTAAAAACTGATGGCCATCAAAATTAGGGCCTTGTAGCGCTAAAAATACTTCTCCTTCGCATACGGTGCGAGTATCTGTATTAATATTTTTTACTGTTTGATTATCACCTTGATAATCAGTTGCTAGCACATTTGCTAGCCAATCAAAATCCATTGGGATCATAACTGCGATCCTCTTATTTGTTGTTCTTGTGGGTCTAGCTTTTGCTTTTGTTGTAAGTGCTGCTGGACAAATTTACGATCGCAAAAATCTATCCGTTGCGTACCAATTATTTGATAATCTTCATGGCCTTTACCTGCAATAAGCACTACGTCATTGGCATTTGCGTTATCTATTGCAAAGGCAATAGCATGAGCACGGTCAGCTTCTAAGTGCGCACGGTCAGGCTGGCTTAAACCAGCAGCAACATCTTTAATGATCTGCCATGGATCTTCGCTACGCGGGTTATCACTGGTAATAATTACTTTATCAGCATTTTGCTCAGCCGCTTGGGCCATCATTGGTCGCTTGCCTTTATCACGGTCTCCACCGCAACCAAATACACAACTTACGCCACCGGGCACATGTTGTTGCAATGCTTGCAATGCTAAAGCTAACGCATCTGGCGTGTGAGCATAATCAACAATACAGGTTGGTTGGTTTGGCGCGCTAAATGCTTGCATGCGTCCAGCAACTGGTTGCAAGCTTGCACAACCCGCTGCCAGTTGATCTAATGGGTAACCTAAACCAAGTAAAGTTGCGATTGCAGCCGCTAAATTATATAAATTAAATTCGCCAAACAGCGGACAGGTAATAGCAATATCACCCCAACTTGTCGTCAACTGTGCCGATATACCGGTTTTATGGTAAGAAACATCAGTGAAGTATACAAACTTAGCACCTTTTGGCTGCAAGTTTTTATGGCCATAACACACTAAGTTATTAAAATCGTATTGTTCTAACCATTGCTCTACTTGGTTATCATCTTGATTTAGTACCACCAGCTGCGCGTCAAAATCTCGCATTAGCATTAACTTTGCATCGGCATAACTGGCCATATCACCGTGGTAATCTAAATGATCACGCGATAAATTGGTAAACACAGCAGCTTTAAAGTGCGTTTTCGCAACACGCTGCTGTACCAAACCATGTGATGACACTTCCATCGCCACCAGTTTGTTATTGTCAGTGGCAAGTTGCGCTAATATTCTTTGTAAATCAACACAAGACGGTGTGGTATTAATTAACTCAGTTAAACTTTCTGGTTGCCCATACCCAAGCGTACCGATAATCGCTGATTGGGTGTCGCAAAACTTAGCTAAATGAGCAATCATCGCAGTGGTAGTTGATTTACCATTGGTGCCAGTAACACCCACCACATCTAATTGTTTACTTGGTTGCTGATAAAAATGACTCGCTAATGCGGGCAATTTCTTATTCAAATCGGAAATTAAATAAAGCGGTTCAAAATCACATTCAAACTCACATAAACGATCAGCAATTACTGCAACTGCACCATTTGCAATCGCTTTATCAATAAATTGTCCGCCATCTAATTGATGACCTTTAATTGCTACAAAGACATCCCCAGGGGTGACATCTCGACTATCCAAACGCAAGTGCTTTACTAGTAAGCTTGTTGCTGCTACTTCTATTTGTTGTAAAATTATTTTTAAATCACGCATCATCATCTATGCCCTTCACGTAGGCAACCGAGCCTTTGTCTGGTGCCACGTTTAAAATTCTTAACGCATTGGAGATTATTTCTGCAAACACTGGTCCTGCAGTTGCACCGCCATAATAAACATCTCCACCGGGCTCATTGATCATTACAACAACAGCTAAACGTGGATTACTCGCAGGTGCTATACCAGTAAAGTAACCAACATACTCATCACCATAACCACCTGCAGCGGCTTTTTTAGAGGTACCCGTTTTACCCGCAGCACGATAACCATCAACTTTTATGCGGCTCGCTGTTCCACCTTCTTCAAAAACGCTTTCCATCATATGCACAACCGCTTCAACATCTTTTTGTTGAAAAATACGCTCGCCTTCAGGGATTGAATCTTGCTTGAGGATGGTCAACGGTCTATTGATCCCGCCGGCACCTAACATGGCATAAAAACGCGCCATTTGTGCGGTGCTTACAGCAACGTTATAACCAAAAGAAAGTGCTGCAATTTCATGGTCAGACCAACGTCGATTCGGATAAAACAAGCCACTACTTTCACCAACCATGCCGGTGCCTGTATCAGAACCAAAGCCAACTTTTTGGAACAAGCCAACAAAGTAATCCTTCGGTACATCTTGCGTTATTTTTGTCACACCCATGTTACTGGAGTACTTTAAAATCTCACGTAAGGTCATTTCACCATGGTTACGCGAGTCTGTAACTAACGTACCACCGATGCGCATCCAGCCTGGGTAAGTATCAATTTTATCATCCGGTTGGATTGAGCCGTAGTCTAACCCAGCTAATATGGCTAGAGGCTTAACGGTTGAACCTGGTTCGAACAAATCCGTGATCGCTCGGTTACGGCGTTTATGCGGCGCTGCATCATTTAAATTATTTGGATTAAAAGACGGGCTGTTAACCATCGCTAACACTTCACCAGTTCTCACATCGACCACCATCGCAGAGCCAGACGTTGCTTTGTAGGTCAGCACGGCTGATTTAACCGCTTTATAGGCTATCGCTTGAATACGCTGATCAATACTAAGCTGGATGTTTTCGGGTTCAATCCGTTCACGTTCATCAAGCACTTCAACTTCACGCCCCTGTGCATCTTTACGAATTGTGCGACGACCTTCAACGCCAGTTAATGCGTTTTCGTAAAGCTTCTCTATGCCTTCGATACCTTTACCATCAATATTGGTAAAACCAAGCACATGTGCGGTGACTTCTCCGGCAGGGTAATAGCGTTTTGATTCATCTAATAAATGAATACCAGGCAGACGTAAATCGCCAATATAATTGGCAACGGCAGGGGTTACTTGGCGTTTTAGATAAACAAAGCGGCGACTGGCATCATCCCGCAAGCGACCATTAATTTTTTTCGGTTCAATACGCAGTACATCGGCAAGCTCACGCCAACGTAAATCATTTTTGTAGTACAGCGCAATACGTTGTTCAAGTAGCGCGGTATTTTCTGCAAGGGCATTCTCATCTTCGCCATTTTTGCGCGCCTGTTTGAGCACTTTAGCACGCAGTGATTTATGTAATGCTTTAGGATCCGCATATACACTTACAACGGGCACACTAACAGCAAGTTCTTTGCCATTACGGTCAAAAATCATCCCGCGTTGCACATGCAACTTTTCCACGCGCACGGTACGTTTATTACTTTCTGAACGAGCTTTATCAGGCTCGATAACTTGCAAATAAGCAGCACGAGATACTAAAGTCACAAAAACCAGCAGCACCACAGAGCACACCAGCATAAAACGCCATGTGATCAAACTATTTACTGGTTTTTTTCCTCTACTTCTCATGGCAGTACTATCACCTGTTCGTCTTGGCTTGTGGACCGTTTCATTTGCAGTTGCTCAATAGCAATTTCTTCAATGCGCGCATGTTGCGAATAAAACTCTTCTTCAACTAATAGATAACGCCATTCTAAATCGAGTTCATCTCGCTGTTGTAACAGCTGATCTTGTTCAATCAGCTCTTGGCGAGCAAAGTGAGTGACCTGCACCACACTCAAACTAGATGCGAATATCACAACCAGTAAGGCCGAGGTTAACTTGTTTGCTCCTAGGCCTTTGATTATTTCTAAAAATAAATTGGGTTGTCGATGATTCGCTTTTGGCTTCATCCCAATCTCTGTGCCACCCTAAGTACTGAACTGCGTGAACGTGGGTTACGGTCAACTTCAGCTTGGCTTGGCTTAATAGCTTTACCCACTGCTTTTAACGTCAGATTTTGATTTATTTGTGCATCAGTTAAAGGCAGACCTCTGGGTAACGCCGCTCCCTTACTCTGTTTTTTAATAAACTGTTTAACAATACGGTCTTCTAGTGAATGAAACGAAATCACCACTAATCGGCCACCGGGCTTTAATACACCCAACGCAGCTTGTAATGCCGTTTGAATCTCTTCCAATTCGCTGTTGATATAAATACGAATAGCTTGGAAAGTACGCGTCGCAGGGTGTTTGAACTTATCCTTTACTGGCACTGCTTCGTCAACTAAATCAGCAAGTTGCTTAGTTGTTGTAATCGGCGTATGAGCGCGCACTTCAAGTACTTTATGTGCAATACGACGACCAAACTTTTCTTCACCATAAGTTTTGATCACATGAACAATGTCTTCCAGCTCAGCTTCGGCTAACCACTGCGCAGCACTGCGGCCGCTAGTAGGATCCATACGCATATCAAGCGGGCCATCTTTCATAAAACTAAAACCACGTTCAGCATCGTCTAGTTGTGGTGATGACACACCGATATCTAATAAAATACCATCTACTTTTCCTAATAGATCGTTTTGCTCTGCTACTTCGTATAGGTTAGAAAAGCGAGTATGGGCAATGGCAAAACGGCTATCGTCGGCAAACTTTTCGGCAGACTTGATCGCTTGTGGATCTTGATCAATGGCCTGTAATCGGCCATGTTCACCAAGGCGCGCCAAGATTTGTCCAGAATGTCCGCCACGGCCAAATGTACCATCCATATAAATACCGTCTGGCTTAATTGCTAGACCTTCGATGGTTTCGTCCATTAGTACGGAAATATGTTCAAATTGCGCTGTCATTAGCTATTGTTTGCCTTTTTATTGTGTGATCAGAGCGAAAAATTATCTAAGTCTGGGGTTGATTCAAACTCACCGAGTCGTTCAATTTCGGTATCTTGGCGCATTTGTTCATGCCAACGTTCTTCATCCCAGATCTCAAATTTATTCATCAAACCGACCAACATGATTTTTTTGCCTAAATCAGCATGAGACCGTAACGACGGTGCCAGCAATATTCGGCCATTTTTATCTAATTGGTATTCTGTTGCATTACCTAACAACATCCGTTGCATGCGTCGAGCGCGTGGATTCATATTGGAAATTTTAGCTAAGCGATCTTCTATATCCTGCCATTGCGCCAGTGGATACAACCACAAGCAAGGCTCGTTCAGTGCGACAGTACAGATCACCGTCCCCTGATCTTCAGACAACAGCGAGTCTCGGTACTTAGTCGGTACCGCAAATCGTCCTTTGTCATCCAAACTCAGTGAACTCGCACCACGGAACATAAAAAGCCTACTTTAAAAGTTTGTAATTAATCTGTTTTGATTAATTTGATCCAATTTGATCCACTAAATACCACTTTTTACCACAGTGCTCCAGTTTAGGGCTTGACAAGCTATTTTGTCAAGTCAGCAGAAACCTATAATGGTGTGTTAAAGCCAGAAAAAATAAGGCCTAGCGCGAAGCTACTGAATTACGTGGGAAAAAGTGGATAACATCAAAAAAAATATTTTATTCTGAGATAAAACAAAATAAATAGACTTAAATGATTAATGAATAATCAATGAACAGTTACAAAATATTAGTAGCGAATTGCTGCTTAATAGATCTTGTAAAATTTACGCGATCTTTTTGCAATAGTTACTTTAAACGCTGTTATTTCAAACAAAGCGATTCACAAGATAAAAAACAAACCATTGATTTTTAAGAATTTAAATAAGATCGTAGAAGTGGTACGAAGGCTGCAACAAGTATTACACAATCTAGTTTTATATTTAAGGAACGATTACTATGACTACTTCAACATCAAGTTCAAATTCAGCTGCAAAAACCAGTAAAAAAGTTGATGATATTGCTGCTCACACTGAATCACCATTAACAGACAAAGCAACCTCAGCGGCTCATCTTGCTGTTGATTCGCTGTCTTCAAAGGCTGCAACAGCAGAACAAAGTATTCGTCATGGTGCTTCAAGTTCAGCTGAAACACTCACTGAAAAGCAAAAAATTGCGCGTGAAAAACTGTCTGAATACAGTGGTAAAACTCGTCAATTAGCCTCTGAAAACCCGCTTGCTACAGCTGGTCTTGCGTTTGCTGCTGGTATGCTAGTGACAGCACTATTTCGCCGTAGCAAGTAAGCAATTATGCAACCACATACCGATCCTAAAGATAAACAGCATCAAGCCGCTGATCCTGCACCGCAAAGTGCTGATCAGTGGCAAGATCATCTTGCTAAATTATCTCAATATGGTGAGCAACTTTATCAAGACTATCGCCAACAGGCTGGTATTTGCAAAGAATTAGCGAGTGCCGAGTGGCGACTATCAACTCGCTCTTTGGCATTGACTATTATTTTGCTGGTAAGTTTTGCCGGTGGTTTAGTATTGTTGTGGGCCGGTTTGCTGATCACACTTGGCTTTGCGGTTTTTGCCTTTAGTCAATCAATATGGCTCAGTGCTGTATGTCTAATTGGCTTACAATTGCTTTGTTTAATGTGGCTGTGGAAAAATATTGGTTATATCAGCAGCAAAATTGGCTTTGATAAAACTGCGCACAGCATTAAACAATTACTCAATATAAATAGGGGTGAATAATGCTAATTGATTATTTTATTAAGAAACCAAATCATAAAGTTCGTCACTTAAGTCAAAAAATGAATAGCATCAATGCGTTAAAACAGCAACATCATCAAGCTTTCAACTACCGACTTAAACGCTTTGCAGTATCGAATGTCGGTATTGCCAGTGCCTTTACGGCAGGTGCAGGCTATCAAGCGCTAAATGGTCATAGCCAAAATTCAGCCAATAAAATAAAACTAAGTCAATTTAGCTGGTTGTTACGTTTGCTATAAATCCTCATAGATACTGAGCTTTGCTCAGCACAATCTTACTCTTCAGAGCTATTACTTTGGTCTTTATTAGATAAACCGCAATTAACCTTATATTATATATGGTTATTTTCAACTTAATTGGCTACAATTTTATGCCAAAGCCCAGTATGAAGAGTATTGTTATTTTTTCCTCATCGTTACAACATCGACTTTATCGGTTATTTATATTACTGAGCTTACCCGGCATTTTGGTGATCTTATTTAGCCTTTGGCATGCCAAAGAAACCGCACGCCAAGAAAGTCGGCTGCAGGCATTAACGGTTGCCGAACAGCTTGTTGAGCAGCAGACTGAGCTACTCAAAAAAATTAAGACATTTACCACTCAACTTGCTGACTTAAAAGATTTTGCCGCGCCACTACAAACCGGCTGCCCTTATTACTTAGCTAAAATACAAAAACTTCAACCTGAAATTGCAAATATTGGTATCGTCAACATGCAAGGCGATGCGGTGTGTTTATCGCAAGGACGCAAAGAAAATATTAATATTGCCGATCGTGAATACTTTAAAAATGCTGTGGCAACTAAAAGCTTTGCCATTGGCTATTTTCAAAAAGATCGCAGTATCAATTCCCTCAGTTTCAATTTTGCTTATCCACTTATTGATCAGCAGCAACAAGTATATGGGGCAGTAGTAACGGTTGTCACATTAGATTGGTGGAGCCAGATACTTGCCAACTCTCACTTACCCGAAGATGCCATTGCTGTTATAACCGACAACAACGGTCGCATTATTGCAAATTACCCTAACGATCCATCGCTGTTTGGCGAAAATATTAACGCCTATGGATTTAGCTCTGAACTACCTATGCTCAATAGCACAATTGAATTGCAAGGTATTAATCACATTTTACACAGTAAAACCATGTATACCGATGAAACTAAAAATAGCCTAAATGTCTATGTTGTCATGCCATTTAATAACGCAATTCAAGCTGCCAACCAACTATTTTTTATCACATTAGCTGCATTTACATTGATGATTATTGGCCTGTCTATATTTGCTCATAACCAATTAAAGCGCAACGTATTAACGCCCATAGCACAACTCACTCTGACGATTAAAGAGCTTGCGCAAGGGTTATTACCAAAACAGTTTTCTTTAAATAGCCCAGAGCTGAATACTCTCTATCAACATTTTAAAGCGATGGCGCAAACACGTCTGACGGCAGAAGCGAGTGTCAAACGCCAACATGACGAATTAAGTAGTTTATTAAACGCTTTGCCTGATACCTACATTCGGATCAATGTTCACGGTGATGTACTGAACTTAGGTGGGCAAATTTCACAGTTAAATTTACCTGTGTATACACGTTCAAAGTTACACCTTCGCGAGCTACTTGGTGAAGAAAAAAGTAAACAGTTACTTCAGCATTTGCCCTGCAAAAATAAAACTAGCCAATTTGAATTAACAATCAATAACAGCGAAGTCGAGCAAGTATTTGAAGCGCGGATCAGTGCCAAGCATAATAGCAACGAGTACACTATTGTATTGCAAGATATCAGCCAGCGAAAAAACGCTGAAAAAGCGTCTCATCTGGCCTCATTGGTCTACTCAAATAGCAGTGAAGGAATGGCCATTACCGATCCAAACGGCATTATCTTAGATGTTAACCCGGCTTTTTGTGAAGTAACCCAATACAGTAAAAATGAAATCCTGGGCAATACCACCGCTATCTTAGCTTCAGGCAAGCACAGTAAGGTGTTCTATCAAGAAATGTGGCTGCAATTACAAGAGACTGGCCGTTGGCAAGGTGAAATAATTAACCGTCGTAAAGATGGCGAGTTATTCACAGAGTGGCTTACTATCGATACTGTATACAATGAGCATTCTGAAGCGCAGCGCAGAGTCGCGATTTTTACCGATATTACCGCTAAGAAAGCAGCCGAAGATCTGATATGGCATCAAACTCACTTTGATCATTTAACCAATCTACCTAATCGAATTGAGCTTAAAGAGCGCTTAAATCAGCGCCTCAACAACGCCTTAAATCCTAATGAGCCACTGGTGATCATGCTACTTGATCTTGATCATTTCAAAGACATAAATGACACCTTAGGCCATTTTTATGGTGACGAATTACTTAAGTTGATCGCAATTCGTTTGCAACAAGAAATTGTTGATATTGAGTTTATTGCACGTATTGGTGGCGACGAATTTGTCATTGTGCATGCCAAGCTAGTCACTGAAGAACACATTAAAAAAGTAGCCAACGATATCCTCAATGCCATGACAAAAGCATTTATACTCGAAGGCGAAGAACTACACATAGCAACCAGCATCGGCATCGCTATTGCACCAATCGATGGCGATAGCTCAGAGCTGTTATTAAAAGCCGCAGACCAAGCCATGTATAAAGCTAAACAAAGTGGTCGTAACTGTTTTGAGTTTTTCAATCACAACTTACGCGAGCAAGCACAAGCGCGTATGGATTTACTCAAAAATATGCGCTATGGCATTGAACAAAAACAATTTGATCTTTATTACCAAGCAATCGTTAACCTAGATTCTGGGCACATTCATAAAGCAGAAGCACTATTGCGCTGGCGCCACCCGACACGCGGCGTAATTAGTCCCGCAGAGTTTATACCTTTAGCCGAAGAGTCTAGATATATCAACCCATTAGGACAATTTGTATTTACTCGCGCATTACAAACGCTAACAGTTTTACGAGCCCAGGTTGATGCCAACTTTCAACTTAGTATTAATGTCTCGCCAGTGCAATTTAGTTGCCTTGATAGCGGTATTGATCAGTGGCCAGCCTTGCTAAAAGCCGCCAATTTACCACCGAGTGCAATTGTTAGCGAGATCACCGAAGGGTTAATGATCGCACCAGAGCAACTCACTCAACAACGCCTGAAAGCGCTGGTAAAATCCGGTATGGAACTCGCTTTAGATGACTTTGGCACCGGCTATTCATCGCTTGCCTACTTGCAACAAATGGACGCAGATTATTTAAAAATTGATAAATGTTTTGTTGATAACATTCAAGCCGACAATCAAGATCTGGCGTTATGCAAAGCAATTATCACTATGGCACATCAATTTGGTTTAAAAGTGATTGCCGAAGGCATTGAAACACCAGAGCAGCAGCAATTATTACTTGGTATAGGGTGTGATTATGGCCAAGGCTATTTGTTTGCAAAGCCATTACCCGAACAGGAATTTTTAGCGCTAGTAAGCAATCAATCCACAACAACGACCTAAATACGAAAGACTAAATACAGATCCAGCACAAACTATGCACTGAAAACTTAGCTAACTATTGTTTAATAAATAACGAACTGATAGGTTACCAAACAGATTTTATTAAATTAACTGTTAGCCGTGATTTCAAAATTGCCTCGTTGGGTAGAATATGGATCGTTTTTACTTGCGCTTGTTGCTGGGCTTGTTAATTCGATAGGGTTACTAGGGTTCAAACATCAATCAATTTCACATCTATCAGGCACTGCAACACTCCTTGGCACAAGCCTTGTTACCTCCCCCGTTACTGATGTATTACACTTAGCTCTTATCCTACTGAGTTTTTTAGTTGGTGCAGCGATCTCCGGCGCTTTTTTGCAAAGTGGTGCATTAAAACTCGGCCATAACTACAGCAGCTTGCTGTTATTTGAAGCCATGCTGTTAGCAAGCTCAGTGTATTTTTTATCGAATGACTCTGTAAACGGGCACTATTTAGCATCTGCAGCCTGCGGCTTACAAAACGCGTTAGCCACCACTTACAGCGGCGCAGTTATTCGCACCACCCATGTTACCGGTATCTTTACTGATCTAGGGCTAATGCTTGGCGCTAAATTAAGAGGCGAACCCTTTGATAAACGCAAAGCACTGTTGTTTTTACTGATAATCTCAGGATTCATTTGCGGTGGCACATTAGGTGCTTATGCATTCCAGTTTTATAAATTTAATGCCCTCTTTATCCCCGCCACCATCTGCCTAGTATTAGCCGTTAGCTACTCAGTGTTTAAAGCTATCAATAGTAACAAGACTTAGCCCTTTGCACGGTTAACACCACTTTTGCAGTACATCATTGCTACAAACCTACATTAACGTTCATCTTAAGAATCGATAGGTAATTTCACTAGGAATAATTCTTAGACATAATAAATTGATTTAGATGTATAATTCCTGAAAATGGAGGGATTTATGCGGATTGGTATCATTGAAGATCATCAGTTAGTTCGAGATAGTTTTAAAAAACTACTTGAGCTCGAGTTAAACTGGCAAGTAATAATTGAAGCTTGCTCAGTGAACGAAGCAAAGTTAGCAGTAAATATTGACCAGCCAGATGTCTTTATCGTTGATATTTCAATGCACGAAGGTGAGACTGGCCTGACTTTTCTATCATACTTAAATGAGCATTACCCAGAAATAAAAACCATTGTAGCTTCTATGCATGACCATGAACCGTACGTCAGTAATGCAATACAACTCGGGGCGCTTGGTTATGTGTCAAAGCGCTCAGCTTCAGACGCTATGATTGATGCGGTAAAAACAGTAATGCGCGGCCATCGCTACATCAGTGAAGACGTTAACTTCAACTACACCTGTGTTTCTGATAAAAAAGACCTTTTAACAAATAGAGAAATTGAGGCTCTACCACTTTTTGCCAAAGGCTTAAATGCCAAACAGGTTGCTCAACAGCTCGGCATGATGCCGAAAACCGCTCACGTACATAAAACAAATATTTGTAATAAACTAAACGCAACAACTTCATTTGAACTATTAAAAGTTGCCATTGATATCGGGGTTATTCAACTTAATGAGTTGGCCTAGGCTTATCACTGCCACACCTTCCACTACAAACATATTACTAGGGGCAGCTAAGCAATGCGCGGTTTGCGTTGCTTACTTAATCGCGCTGTGTGCCTCTACATGGGTTAGTAACCATCTAGAAACCGTCCCACAAAGTAGTGCTATATTTCTCCCTGCAGGTATTAAACTGGCTTTTGTTATTATGTTCCCAACACGCTATTGGCCAATAATATGGTTAGCATCACGACTCTATGCAGCGTATTTAGGTTCTTTTTATACCCAGCAATGGCATTTAAATTTATTGCATGGTGCGTGGCAAGAGGCTATCTATTTAGCCATTGTCTTCGCTTTTAAGCATAGCCGTTGGCCACCAACGATAAAAGATAGTAAAGGTGTGCTTTCGCTTATTTTACTAGCAAGCTTAGCGGCAGCATCAAAATGGTTTTTGTTTGCCAGCTCTTTTGAGTTCACAACTTGGTTAGAAGGTAAACAACTACTGCAATATCAGTTAAATATGACTTTAGGTGATTTGACTGGCAGCTTGTTTATCGCACCTTTTATTATTTTGTGTGCTAACAGTTATCGCCGAGCCTTTAGCCTAGAGGGCGGAGTTAAACTAATTATCACAGTCACTGTCTTTACCCTATTAATGCTGTCGATTTATCTGCTGCGCCCTGATATCTACTCACTATTACGCTTGGCTTCCCTACTACCAATTATTTGGTTTTCATATCACTTTGGTATTACAGGCGCTATATTTGGCGCAGCAGCAGCAAATGGCTTAATAATATTAGAAGCAAGCATCACACAAGATGCAACTAATACTTATATTAGCCAATTGTTTATTCTGACCAATGCCGCAACGAGTTTATTACTCGGTGCGGCAGCTGCAGAGCTGCGACAAAAAAATAATATGCTAACACTGACAAACATTGAACTTAGAACGCAATTAGAAAAAAACCAACAACTGGCTATCAAAATGGTGAATGTACAAGAAAGTGAGAGAAAGCATTTATCACAAGAGCTTCATGATGAATTAGGGCAAAACCTGACTGCATTTAAAACCGATCTTGCCGTTTTAACCAGTATGACGGATCAAAGCGTCAGCGCGATTGTGACTACGTTAAAACAAAATGCTAATTCAATGTATGATTCAGTCTATCACCTGATGCATTATCTGCGTCCGCGTGAGCTTGATGAATTAGGCTTGGTAAAAGCACTTTCACAAGGGAAGTTTAAAAGCTTGATGCATAAAGAAAAAGTTAGATATATAACACATTTATGCTTAAACGAAGCAATTAGAGATGAACATCAAATTGCGATCTATCGAATTTGCCAAGAAGCAATCACCAATTGCATCAAGCACAGCTGCGCATCTGAGTTGGTAATTAGTTTAGATTCCAACTCGGATCTGATCACGTTAATTATTCAGGATAATGGCAATGTCGCGACAACCGCATCACACTCTGGTGGTTATGGTCTCGCTTTCATTGATGAACGCGTGACTGCTCTTGGCGGCCAATGCTCATTCTCAAACGAGCAAGGCTTCACCATTAATGCAACATTCCCCATATCAGCTGATGAACAAGTCCGCTAGCGAATATAAACTTGCTTGGAATAAAACTTTTTCCTTACCTGTATCGCCTCATTATAGTTAGCAGGTACTTGCACTTCAGCTTGATTACCGACTAACTGTAATAGCAATCCTTGAGCAATTTCCTTATCCCCGACTTTTGATTTTATAACCACTTTTTTGCCAATAGCACCTTGCAGCCGAGGCTTAGGAAAAGTGACTTTATTGATTGGCTTTAAGCCTTCATAATTAGTGAAAAGATTAACGCAGTGCTGTTTTGCCGCAAGTATCAAATCGTCTTTAGACTTCACAATATCGACATTATTCAAAAAGTGAATAAGTGCACTATTACGCCGATCAAACTCACTGGACACATCCTGTATATTAAGCGCTGATGCCCATTTACGGAGCACTAAATATTTTCCTAGTTTGAGCCGCGTCAAGCTGGTTGATGCCCCCGTCATCTTGCTATACCACTCGATGCGGTAGCATGATGAACCTAAACTATGTAATAGCACCGTTGTATTGCCAAACTCCCTTGTACTGCCCTGGATCACGCTCATTCTAATTCCCTAAACTAGCAATAAAGCAATAGGTTAGGCGCTAATGAAAGAGGTTAATATCATCGTTTTTCTTATTACGACTAAGAAAATGGCTTATAGCATTTGTGAAATGCTTTGAACGCTTTTTAATAGTGAAATAACAACTGTTCCTACCAAATTGCTTAATCAAATTCAGTGTTCTAGTACGACTACCTTTCTCTTTGCATAACCACTAACTTATCAGCCATTAAAGCAGATAGTACTGCATTACGAATATTGATAATTGAAGCTGGTATAGTAAATTGACCTAATGTAACTTTTCAGTTCTAAGTGACTTACCTTTTAAGCTTGGTTCTATATGCGGGAGCTTGAGTACATTAAACTTTTCGAGTTCATGCTGCTCAATTAAATTCATTAAAAAATGGTCTTAGCTATGGCTCTAATGACTGAAAGGTAAGTTGAATGATTATGGCTGATTTATTATTGAGTACTAAGCTTTGTTTAAGCGTTGAAAGCTGCTCAAAGCTGAGTTTATAGAGGAGTAAAACGGCTAATTTCTCATTCAACAATAAAGTGCCTTTAACACTTTTTAGCAATGAGATAACAGCTTTTCTACCTGTTGGGGCTAAGTTATTTAAGTAGCATTCTGTAGGTGTGTAATTAGACATAATAGATACTTTTTATATGTAAAAATATAATCGATATACATGACTAACTACTTAACAGCAGCGCTGTTTTTGACAGTTTATGACGAAATAGATTATCCATAAACGTGAATACTTAATTAAATCATATAAAATTATGAGTGAAAATTTGGGGGTTATTAGCCCCCATGAAGACCTCCGTGAAAGCAACCAAAAAACAATACTAAAGAATTACTATAAAAACAAAGAACAGTTATTTTTCAAAAAAATTAAACAATTTTTTAAAAGTGTAATACTATTATCTTAAGATAGATCTTCGATTTCAAGCTATGAATATAGAACAATTGCATAAATTTTTATTGTTATCCTCCTCACTATATTATCTTACTAGAACATCGGTAGCTCAAAGTTCGATTTATTGATGATTGAAATTAAACTCACTTCACTTTTTTTATAACAAATATTGGAATGTCATACATGAGCAAGAAATTAATTTACGGTAGTTTTGATTCATTAGTCCCTGTGGAAAAAGTATTAAACGAAGCAAGCCAAGCAATCGAAAATAAAACTAGAACTACTTCGGATAAATCAGATATTAAAGAGGCATTAGCTGCCGCCGGTGGAATAGGAACCGGTGCAGGTATAGGGTTTGCTGGGTTATATTTTGGTGGGACAGCTGGCCTTTCAGCTGCTGGGATTACTTCTGGTTTAGCTGCTGCAGGTAGTATTATCGGAGGTGGTATGGTGGCAGGTATTGCAGTCTTAGCCGCGCCAGCAGCTCTATTAGGAGTAGGCACTTATGCATTCGTCTCAAAAAGAAACCAACGAAAGCTATATGAGAGAAAAGAGCTTCTACTTCAAGAAGCTATGAGAAAGCAAAATTCAATTATCTCAGAGCTTAAACAAAAAAGCCAAGAGACTGATGGAAGAATTAGCTATCTAGAGAAGTTAAACATTCTATTACAAGAAATAATTAATGATTTAGAGATGGATATTAAGGTAGCTGCCTAATGAGTAAAGCATACTTAGATAAGGGCATACTAGTTGCTAATTTTCATAAAAAAAAATCTGATGAAATCTCCAGTACCCTAAAAAAGAACAAAGCCACTCTGGATGCATCAATTCTAAGTAGCGAAGATATTATACTTAAATATAAAAAAAGGCTCCCCTCAAGTAAAGAAGATATAACCTCTACCACTAAAACCGAGCTCAATACTAAGAGCTGGGAGGAGATTGTGGAGGATGCTAATTTGGATTCACCAGAAAATTTAACTATCGAAAATTTACTATCCGACAAAGAAATTGAACTAATATCAGCCAAACATGAAAAGATAGGAGCTGATCTTTCTTGGTTTAATTCAATTGATAAATATGATGCTTCTATATCAGTCGTTGCTGGCTTATTATCAGGTTTAATTGATGTCTTTTTGGTACAAGTACCTGCACACGCGGGATTTTTAGGTAGCGAAGCTTCAGAGGGTGGTTGGTTATCTAATAAAGTAAAAGAAAAATTCGGTGAGATACTACCCGAAGATAAAATTAAAGAGCTTGAGAAACTATATACTGTCTCATATGATCCATCAACAAGCGCTAAATTAGACATTAAAGTTGACGGATTAGGGCCTAGAACTCACAGATATCAATCTATTGGACATGATCCTATCCTTGGGTTTATATTTGGCATCAAAGATCTACTGAGGGGAGAATTTACAGCAATCGATAAATTTGGCAAAGTTATAATCCAATCTACGACTGCACCTATACTTGAAGGTGAAAATTTAATCATTCGACTTATTGAATCGTTAAAAACTGTGGCCGGTCACTTAGCTTCTGACGTAGCTACTACATCTGGATTACCAGCGCCATTAATGCCTCTACTATCTTTCCTACAATTCGGCTCTATTGGTGATAAGAATTACACAATAGCTGAAATTGCCAGACTAATGTACAGAAGCGGTTATGACTTCAGACACTTCATAGCATCATCTTTACCATTAGCAATAAGCGAGTTTATTGTAAGGCTTGGTTTTACTATCAAAAGATTACATCGAGGCTACTCACTTAAAGACTCAATTCCAAATGCTTCAAATACAACATTAAGACGCCAGCTTCTTATTTGCCATGCAACATCAGGATTAATCAATGCTGGAAAAGTTTACATTACCAAAAATCCTTTAAGTATTAGCTGGCCTTTAATTCTCTTGTTACTCAGGTATTCATATCCTGAATTAAAGTATTTATTTTTTGGGGAGGAGGCAATCAGATCCTCATTAGTCGAGAAAGACATTCTTGATGGTTATAAATCTCTAAATTCAGAATTAGATCAATACTTCACAAGTGATTCACGAATAAAAATTTAATTAAAGTAAGTAGACTTAATTAAAAAGTGCATAAATCAAAATTAAGCCTTAATATTTATACGAGTTTAAAATTGATCAACTAACGTTAATATGTATTAACGTTAGTTGGTTAATACGAAAAAGGAGGTAGTAAGATGTACCAGTTCAAGATTTTTATTTACTGAGTTGATTAAGTCTTAACTTTATCTGCCAAATTTGACAATGAATAACCGGTTTTGCCATGATCAGACATTAATAACGCTTTGCTGAGCTACAAAAATTTTTGTGGAAAGTGGACTTTAGAGCTTGCTCCCCATCTCAGTCTGGGTTGTTATATAACTTGAAGTCTTAGCCTAGATTACCCTTTACACAGTTATCGAATTGTAAACTCCAAATTTTTTCACTTGTATTTCCTTGTAAGCTTATTGCTTTGCTAACCGAGTCTATTTGAAGCCCTTTAACGAGCTTTAAAGTAGTTTTCTCCGCAACATCTTTAGTGACTTTTTGATGGTTTTTAATGGCAATAACCATAGGTGAAAAATCTTTAGAAGTTACTTTATTTAGTTCCTCTATTGATGCTGCAACAGCTATCGATTTCTTAAGGAGTGTTAGCTCATTTAAAGGTAATTCAGATAACTTCCGAATAGAATCTATTTGGGCTTGGCACCATTGGTATTCATCAACATCGGCTATTGAACTAAAACTTAAAAAAACTTGGATTAATACAAATAAAGATTTCAATTAATTCCTCCTTGATAAAATCAATGTACCACTACACACATAATAATTTATCGATTACGATTCGGTAGTCTATAGCTGACCAAAATAACGTATATTAAATACTCTGATGATTTCACCAATAATTACCTTTGTAAACGAGTAATTAAAATAGCTAAAATTAAGCTTGTTGTTTCGCATCAAAACAAGAGCAAATTTAACTTAAATCAGTCTGTACCTTTCGTTTTTTGTCGAGCTCGCAAATGTGCCGGTGAAGGTCTGATAAGCGAAGCGCTATCCGTCACAGTAAAATACCTTGCCAACTATTATCAACATTTTATGTGTCGGGTGGCTGGAGGCCTCAATAAGTGGGCGGTGATGCCTCAGCTTTAAGCCATGAGCAACGCTTGCACTAATATTAAACTATTGTGCTATAAACAATCAAACTCGACGACTTAAACTAAGAATGCCGAACGTTGCAGAATCCGTCTTAGATTATTTTTTTTAGGTAATTACACACTTTTTAAGATTCTTTCACCATCCAATGAGAATAGGATAAATAATAAGAACGCTATAGCTTTAAAACTATTCACTCTATTTACATAGCCCGTATGAATCCCATGTAAAACCCCGTGGCGATTAGGCAAATGCAAGTTGTTTTCATCTATCTTATTGGTATCTTTAACTAAATCACCGTCAGTTTTTGATAAAATCTCATTATAAGTTTCATTGAACATGCGTCTAAGTATACTTCCATCTTTATAATGCTGAGCCAAAAGCTCTAATGAATCACTACTAATAAACTCATTTATTTCGACGCCAAATTTACTTTTAGCTACAGAAAACCTACTTCCGTAAAGGCCTGTACCAAATTTATCAAAAAACAAACCGTCAGCCTGACTAAAACAAAGGTGGATTGAAGCACCATACAAACCTAGCATATGTGCTTTTTTAATTTCCTCAAACAAATGCGCTCTAGCTGGTTGATATTCTGCCAAAGCTTTCCAATAGAAATCCCAGTCTTCTTCGATTAACACAATAACTGCATCATCGAATTGTTCGTATTCAGTAATTGAATGATGAAGCCCAAAAATAAAAACTTCATTCAAATACCAACCTTTTTCATATGCATAGTTAGTCAAAAATTTCATGTCCTCAGATTTTTCTGAAGGCCAAGTTTTAGCTAGCTCTGAAGCTTTAATGATAATACTTTGTAATTGTTCTTTTAGACTCATTCTTCCCTCTTGCATATAACAACTTTACCAAAGAACACTCTACCTGTTTTAGCGTGAAAACATCGCTATTTCATGAGGTTATAGTGTTACTAAACAATATGACTTACTGCTAGCTATATATTATTTACTATAGGTTATTTTATCGTATAAAAAGAGAGAGATTTCTCTTACTATGACTTAACCAATAACTAATTTCGTAAATGACCGCTTTTCGCTCATAGTTACCTGTCAGATGAAGTCCAAACTTATTCATCGAAACTGAGACTATATGAGCTGAGCTACTACAACTGAGTGTTTGATAAAACCAATCTATGAGCAACCTCACTTTACTCGTAATTATCACGCGCCTTTAAAAACATTTTTCCTATGAAAGTCCATATATGGTTGATGCTGAGAAGAAAGTTTTATAATCATTAAAGAACTAACCCCTAAATTAATTTCATTTTCAAACTGGGTTGAAATAATGATTTCTCCAGCTAAATTAAAAGTTATATATCCCTTATCAAATGCACGATCTAAATTTGGAGTGAGTAATAAACCATTATAGTGATCAAGACGTTCTATATTGTTACTTTTAGACCACGGTTTTATGTGTGATGCAACCAACATGTCTGTATTAGAAATACCAGTTATGCAACAAGACTTATCCCAAAATTTTAATAACGCCTTTCTAAACTTTCCTTGACCAACTCGTGCTGTAATTAACTGCGATTTTTCTGTCGCACCTATCGTTCCATCAGAAATAATATCATCTATATCTTCTTCAACGCTTTGAATTGCAGCTTTCTCTAAGAACTCAGAATACTTATTCAAAGCACTGCTATACATATTGTGACCAGTATTATTACGTTCTTTAAAAATGTTTAGTTGGACTACTCTTTCAACTAATGCATCAAATTTAGATTTACTAGTTATTTGTAAAATACTACCTTCGATAAGCCC
Organism: Pseudoalteromonas sp. SR45-6; assembly: GCF_014163545.1. Taxonomy (NCBI): domain Bacteria; kingdom Pseudomonadati; phylum Pseudomonadota; class Gammaproteobacteria; order Alteromonadales; family Pseudoalteromonadaceae; genus Pseudoalteromonas; species Pseudoalteromonas sp. SR45-6. Next base: position 3,308 of record NZ_JACJDM010000009.1, on the reverse strand, counting down.
CGAATCAACAGCCCACTCTGAAAGTACACCATCAACTGCACCATTGTACTTATGTACAGAGGACTCTGATAAACCAGTTGAAAACATCCATTTGCTAAAATTCATTGAAATTCCCTAAGTTATTTTAAGCGATACAAAGTAGAACATCTAAGCTCACTGTTAGTATAATTGATACTATTTAGAAAAATAAAAAATGTCTTAGTACAAAAACAGCGCGTTAATGAACTCACTTTTGTATCATGAGAGGACAAATTAACTATGCCACTACAATACGTTTTTGTTTATCAAGTCAGTGTCAATGACACAGGGCCAAAGTATATTTAGGCTCTTATATAAATTGGTTTCTATACCTTATATTTCTCATATTCATCTAGATATAAATTTTCAGATTCATCGCAAAACTGTTGTCGTCTTTCATGTAGGTCAACTAATTTTTCACTAATACTTTTATATATAATTTGATGGGCTTGATTCTTTAGCAGTGAATCATCGTATGTATCTATCTCAAAATCATCCCCTAATGCTGAGTTAACTAATCTGAGTAAAACACTTTTATCTAGCTTATCTATTGGTTCGTAGGTTGATTCTTTTGTCAAAAAAAAGCCTTGGTTTTGTTCAATTTTTAATACTTTCATATCCACTTTTCCTTTCAAAATATGCTTCTTCGCCAGCTTCTAATGAATCTATTGTTGCTCTAAAGTTATCTATTTTCTTACCATCTAATGACTGAAGCTCTTTGGCTGATGGGTATCCAGAATACCTGCGATAAACAATCTCTTGCCCCTCAACCTCTTTTGATGTGTATACAATGTAGTCCGCATTAATTGATGCTCCTACGGTGCTATTATGAGTGACAACTACGACCGGCATCGTTCTCGAAATTTCTTTTAATATTTCGTTTACTTCACCTTTTAGAAATATATTGTCAAATGAAGACTCTGGCTCGTCTATTAACAGGTAGTCGTAATTTTGGGCATCTTTTATTTCTTGAAGAAGCCTAAATTCTGATCTTTCTCCACCTGAAACTTTAAATCCATCCTTGTTTAAGATTTGATACTCAATGCAGGCAAAATATTTATAAAACTCTGACGGTGTTAATGCTTCAATGTTTTTTAATCCAACAAGATATTTATATGGTGAGTCGTAATCGTTAAAAACGTCCGAAAATGCAACTTTTTTTCCGCTTATAGCTTTTACCTCACCAGCTCCACTAAAAGCACGTTGCTTGCAGATTACTTTAAAACCCTGCACATTTTCTTCATAAATATTTCTCTCAGATTGTAATTCTTTAGCAATCAAATTGAACTTTAAGATTTTTCTGTGATCTATCAATATGCTATATAAATCGATATCTTTAATTTGAGTGGCAGCAGATCTTAACTTCAGCTTACTTTTAATATCTTTTACGATATCATTGACTACTGATTTTTTATTTCTTAATAATGTCTTAGCCCATAGTAATTCAATTAACTCACAAGCTAGCGACTCCAATGCTTCGTTTGCTATGTGTTTACTAATTATTTCTTCAAACTCTATATTTTCTATTAGTAAACGAACGGCGTTTATAAGTTCATTTAATCCTTTTCCATCACTCTTCTCGAATAGTGTTTCATTAAATAACGTAGCTTTTGAAAAAGCATCACGCTTATTTGCTTCATCTGCTAACTTTAGTAGTGTTTCTAAGTATTCTTCAACTTTACGGCTATTTGCTATGAGGTCAATATTTACAACATCATCTATTATGGATTTAAAAGAGCTTAAGTGTTTATCAGCAAAGTTACTTTTTTTCCGGGCCACACCGTCATTAAATTCTTTTTCATAGCTAACGTCATCTCTTTGTACAAGAGAGAATTGAGGTATATATTTTACATTTTCACACTCTTCATTAATCCGATTTAATGTAATAGTCTTACCTGATGACCTTGCACCAAGAACAATATTCAAGCCAGTAGACAGCAGCTGTCCATCTTCAAAAACCTGAAACAAACTGTTTCCATCAGATTCAGATAAAGTAACTTTGCTCTTATCTCTAAGGCTGTGTTTAATAGCATTTAAAGTAAGCTCACCACAATCAATGTAAGTTTGTCTCGATGGAAATTGGCGTAAACCTTCTTTGATTCTTACATCACTGAATATTACAGGTGTGATTTCCGATTCATCTTTGATCATTCTTACAAACTTTTTAGGGCTATCAACTTCACCTGCAGAAATGAATTTACTAAGTCTAAGAATAGCCTCTTTGGAGATTGAAGGCTTTTTTTGATAGTGCGGGATAATAAGATAATCACTCAAGTCCTCAAAAATTTCTTCTAACTGCTCTACAGTTATCGAGTCCCCCCTTTTAGTGATTTTAGTAGAAACTTGCTCAGTCTTAAGTTGAAAATCTTCCAGATGATCATTTTCTGATATAACTAATATATGGCCATATTCTAAGTTTATTTCTATACCAGGAAATACAACACAATCTAGCGCGTTATTTATTTCGTTAAATTGATTAAGGTCGAATTTATCATGATTAGTTACGGCTATAGCATCAAGATTAGCTAAGCTAACGTACTCTATCATCTTATCTAATGAAAATGAAAATGGTGCATCGCTAACTGTAGCTATTGTATGTATATGAAGGTCTATTTTCTTCAATTTTCATTCCTTGAATTATTTGTAGAAAAAAACCACAGTATCAAGTTCTAGTTGATCATAAAACAATTATTCAAATCCAATGACATCAAAGTACTAATAAACGTTTAAGACCAAACTGTAATTTGCTGTAACGCACTTAGTATAACCACTTGAAAAAGCGCCTGTAATCCATACCCGGTGTCAGTTACTACAAGCAGCTATTTATATTTTAAAAGCTCCTATTACATCTGATAATCTATCCAAACTAGCTCCACCATGAGTATATTTATCTGTAATCCCACCTTTAGAAATTTCATGACCAACCACTTGTTGTATTAGTGAAAGATCAAAAGAGTGGTTATTTCGTATGTTACTTATGAACGTATGCCTAAAGCTGTGATAGCTACGAAGTTCGTCTAGCTCATTAACACTAGGTATTTCAAGTTCTACAACCAAACGACCGAACCAACTAGTGATACTCTCTGCTGATGTTATTTCATATAGAATGCGTTCTTGCGCTTGCTCTACATACTCTAAAAACCCAAGCTCAATTAAGCGTTTATGGATAGGAATTTTACTATTTGCGTTGTTCGTTTTAAGACGTTGGGTTTGATTTTAAGTGCGGGGATGAAGTGCTGATCTACTTAATTAGAAACTCACTTTATCTGTTCTGACGGCTGACGGCTGAC
>NZ_JACJDM010000099.1:0-5399 GCF_014163545.1 Pseudoalteromonas sp. SR45-6 | reverse complement strand
GGTAAAAGATGAAAGGTTAAAGTTTTTACGGCTATAACCCGACCTAAAAGTCATTTTACCACCGAGGGAACAGAAGCGCTTTGCTGCACCGAAAAACCATTCGAGGCTAAAGCCGACTCCTACATGTTCTTTGTGGTGATTCTTTTACTTTTATCACAACTGCGCGGCATAAAGCCGCGCCTACGTTAAGTCATAGGTGCTAGGTTTTAGGAGCTAGGTCCTAGCCTTTTACCTCGTTCCTTTAACTTTTAACCTTTCGCGGTAGCAAGCTACTCGCCTACAAATCATTTTTACCACCGAGGGCACTGAGAAGCTTCGCTACACCGAAAAAACGTTCGTGGCTAAAGCCGACTCCTACATGCTCTTTGTGGTGAACCTTTTACTTTTATCACAACTGCGCGGCATATAGCCCCGTCTACAAAACAAGTTCTACCACCGAGGCGTTCGCTACATCGAGAAAAGCTAGATAAAAGTTAATTTATTAGCTCTCTAATCTCTACCTCCGTGAACTTAGTGTCCTCTGTGGTGAATTTACTTAATTTTTTACCACCGAGAGCACCGAGGCGCTTTGCTGCACCGAAAAACCATTCGTGGCTAAAGCCGACTCCTACATGTTCTTTGTGGTAAACCTTTTACTTTTATCACAACTGCACGGCATAAAGCCCCGCCTATAAAAAATTTTTACCACCGAAGCGTTCGCTACATCGAGAAAAGCTAGATAAAAGTTAATTTATTAGCTCTCTAATCTCTACCTCCGTGAACTCAGTGTCCTCTGTGGTGAATTTACTTAATTTTTTACCACCGAGAGCACCGAGGCGCTTCGCTACACAAAGAAAACCATTCGTGGCTAAAGCCGACTCCTACGCATTCTCTGTGGTGAACCTTTTACTTTAATTACAACTGCGCGGCATATAGCCCCGTCTACAAAACAAGTTCTACCACCAAGGAAACAGAAGCGCTTTGCTGCACCGAAAAACCATTCGTGGCTAAAGCCGACTCCTACGCATTCTCTGTGGTGAACCTTTTACTTTAGTTACAACAGGGCGGCATAAAGCCCCGCCTACATTTGAAGTCAAAGGTTTTAGGTGCTAGTTACTTCCCTAGCACCTATTTAACTTTTTTGTCGCGATATAAAATCGCTGCTACGTTTTACTTATCCGATTTATATTCGTAATTGTAGTAACCGTAATAGCCGTAAGCGTTACTGGCTTTTTTAACTACACCATTGAACACTACGCCTTTAACATCTGTGCCATTTTGTTCAAAACGATTACGGGTAAGTTCGATCTCTTTAATATGGTTTTGGCCAAAACGTGTTACCAATAAGGTAGTGCCGGTATGGGCGCTAACTATTGCCGGATCGGTTACCGCTAAAATAGGTGGCGTATCAACAATTATTATATCGTATGCGCTACTTACCTCTTCAACTAACTTACTAAAGTTACTATGCATAAGTAATTCTGATGGATTCGGTGGTATTTGCCCACGAGTAATAACACTCAACCCTTCTACAGTAGTTGGCTTAGTCACTTGTTCAAGGTTTAAACGCCCAGATAGGTAATCACTCAAGCCATCATCCCACTTTAAGCCAAACTGAGTCTGTAAGTACCCTTTACGCATATCGGCATCGATTATTAGTACTTTTTTACCGCTTTGTGCCAAAACTGCGGCTAAGTTAACTGATACAAATGATTTACCAACACCTGGACTTGGGCCGGAAATTGCAATTAAGTTATTTTTAGCCTCCATCATCGCAAAATGTAAACTAGTACGTAGGCTACGCAGTGCCTCAATTGATAAATCCGCTGGGTTATCAAGTGCCAATATGGACTTAGGTTTATTCGCTTTATTTTTAAGCGCTTTGCTAAAACCAGTGAGTTTATCTTGATAATCTGAGTACGGTACGCTGGCATATACTGGCAGGCCAATTGCCTCAATTTCGTTTGGATCTTCAACGCCTTTGTGCATGGCTTTTTGCACCAGCACAATTGCAACAGCTAACATACCACCTAGCATAGTAGCCATCACGACTATCAAGGCTTTTTTAGGCTTAACAGGTTTTGAGGTATTCACCTCGGCAAAATCAATAATACGTACGTTACCTACTGTACCGGCACGCACTATATCAAGCTCTTGGGTTTTGCTTAGTAATAGCGTATAAATTTGGTTACTTACTTCTACATCGCGTTTTAAGCGCAGTAACTCTTGTTGAGTCTCTGGTAGGTTACCTACTTCACCAACTAATTCTTTTTTCTGCTCATTAACGGCGTTGATTTGCTCAATTAAGCCTTGGTAAGTTGGGTGGTCTTTTTTAAACTTGCGGCTCATTTCTAAACGCTTTAACTCAAGCTCTTGTAGTTTTGTTTCAAGTTTAACTACTTGCTCTAATACGCCTTGCGTTTCAAGTGAAATGTTAATTGATTGGCGCTGTATTTGGTAATCGTTAAAGCGTTGCTCGGCAAATTCAAGTTGCTTTTTAATTTCTGGTAATTGTACTTCTAAAAACTCTAGGGATTTTTGTGCTTCGGCTGAATTACGTTCAACATTACGGCGTACATAAATACCCGCCACTTTATCTAGCACTTTTTCAGCATAATGTGGTTGTTCGCTCTGTAGGCTTAGGTTAATAATGCCTGAATCTTTGCCCTTTTCACTGGCACCAATCGCAGCTTGTAAATCTAAAATCGTATTTAAGCGATCTTTACGCAGTATTGTAAATTCAGTACCGGCACGAGCATTTAAACTACGTATCGTTAAGTTAAACTTACCATTGGTTAATTCTTGCCCTACTTTACCCGCTAATATTTGTTCGCCTTCGTCATTTAATAATGCCACAGCATTATTTTCTTGCGCTACTAATGTAAACTCGATACCTACAGCAGATCGTGGTACATCAAACCTAAATACATCAATGCTCTCACCGCCCCACGCATATGAGATCGCGCCAAAACTCGGCTCAGCTAACTCACCTTCGTTCATAGGGCTAAATTTACGAAACGCACGGCTACCTATAAATGGGAATAATTTGGGCTCTGCTACTACATCAAGCTTTAATGTATCAACCGCTTCACCAATGACTGAACGTGATTTAAGTAGTTCAATTTCTGTAACTGCGGCTGAAGTACTTTCAAACATGCCCGACATATCGTCAAAACCTGGCACTGAGCCACCACTTTCTTCAACTTGGATCATCGCCGTTGCTTGATATACCGGGGTCGAAAATACCGCGTAAACCACACCAACAGCCATAAACGCAGCTGTTAAGGCGATTATAAAATATTTACGATCTATCAAAGCACCTAACAGTGCCATTAGGTCAATTTCTTGGCTTGCTTGTGCCTGTTGTTCAGACAACCGATTTTGTTTGTTTGCTGCTAATGCAGTGGGCTGAGCATTCATGTACTAGCCTATCCTTATAAATACTTTTGCCAAGCGCTACAGGCGCTGTCGATTAATGCATAAACGTGTTCAAACGCTTCAAGACTCTGCCGATATGGATCTGGAACTTCTTTATCATCCAACCATTTACCGAGTAAAAAGGTTTTTCCGCGCGCTTCAGGATAACGACTACAGAGATCAGTTAAATGGCGTTGCTCCATCACTAAAATCACACTGTTTTGCGCAACTAGGCTTGATGTTAACTGCCGGCCTTGGTGCTCGTCCATATTTATACCATTCGTTGCAGCAATCTGCTTTGCTGTCGCGTCGGCAGCTTTACCTTCAAGCGCGGTTAAACCAGCAGACGATACTTTGATATTTTTACCAGCTAACTTACTTTTTAATACGTATTCAGCCGTTGGACTGCGGCAAATATTACCTGCGCACACTACTAAAATAGAATCAAACATCTTTTATTAACCCTTAATTAGTGTTGGCTACATCGTTAACAGCATCTACTGTTGATATTGATGGTAGTAATAGGCTAATTACACGGTTCCAACGAGCAAGCGGTGCCGATGTTACATATACGATATCGTGAGGTTGTAATTCAAATTGCTCGGCCAATACCAACGCTGCAACATTTTTTGCATGCAGCTGGTATACATCGGCAATCACACCATCGGTTTCAAGGTTACGTTTACGTAGCACAAACACACCATTCGCATCGGCGGTGTTTTCGTTTAAGCCCCCTGAATCACTAAGCGCTTGCGCCAAGTTTAAACCGTAACGATTAACATCAACTGAGCCCGCTTTTTTAACATCTCCTAAAACAAAAACACGTTGTAAATCGTTGCGATTTACATGCACTATATCGCCATGCTGTAATAAGCGGTTTTGTGAAATATCGCCATGCGCATAAAAATCATCAAGCTTTATTACTTCTGTTTTGTCGCCGCGAGTAAACGTTACTGTGCGCCAATCCGCAGCAGCAGTTAAACCACCGGCTTGATTTAAGGCATCAATCAATGTGAGTGGAATTTCGGTTACTGGGTATACACCAGGCTTAGTTACTTCACCAGTTACGTAAGCTTTTTGGCTGCGAAAACCAACCACTTTGATATCAACTTGCGGATCTTCAATCACCCGACTTAAGCGTTTAACTAACTCATTGTGTACTTGTTGTACTGTTTTACCTGCAGCCTGAATATTCGGCGCATAAGCGTAAGTAATGGTACCGTCTGCTTGCACGCGAAAACCATCAAACTCAGCGGTACGTTGTACTGCAGCTGGTATGGTTAATTCTGGGTGATCCCATACACCAATGGTAAGTACATCACCTACACCAAGTATGTATTCGTAATTATTAACATTTAAACCATCAAGGCTTGAAGGTGACTTAGTTTTTTTGCGCGATTGTTTTTGCTGATAAATTAAAGATGAGTCAATAATTTGAATATTTACTTTTTCAAGGTCTTGTTCAAGGTTTTTTGTTTGTTCACCCGATTCGATTCCTTCGAAATGGCTACCGGGGATGATTGTACAACCTGTCATTGTTAGCAACGTGAGTGATGCTACAAGTGTTTTACAGCTTAGCGCCATTGTTTATTCCCAAATAATATTAAATTCTAAAACTTTCAGCTTATTTTAAATATATTGCTGTTATTTTTTGCTGGCTAATTAAAGCATGGCTATCCTTGCTTCGCAAGGTTGCTTGCACGTTTACTGTGCAAGCAGTTAACTTTTTTGTTAATTTAGTTAAAAGCTTCGGGCTTCGGGATTCGGGCTTCTGGCTTTTGGTTTCTGGCTCCGCGTTTAGTGCTTTGTGCCTCATTCTTCTGCTTTCGATTCTGTGTTCTTGAGGCTCGTGATTTCAAAGTCTTGTCCAACATTGTTATTTACTTTTCTCCCATTTTCCGTCTACTTTCCCTTTCCTCGAACCTAAACTCCGCCTATTTGTACTTCTTACTTCTCCATCCTACTGATTACTTTTCATTTAGCATTCTTTTATTTACTTGATC
>NZ_JACJDM010000098.1:0-5565 GCF_014163545.1 Pseudoalteromonas sp. SR45-6 | reverse complement strand
TTCGATAATGTTGCGCCACTGCTCAAGGCTACGCATTTTTCTCATGGCTATCTCCTAATTGAAATTAAGAAATAGTTTAATCGGTTTGACGAGTTACTGGCAGGTGCATTTTGCTAGACGCTTACTATCATCCAGCCAAAGATAACTGCACTTACTCGCTCTAAATGTCGAGATCGCACACTTAAATATCGTCGCTGCACTATGGCAGATAAACCGCTTGATAAGTGTTTGCAGTATGCTCAGCCAAACCAGCGATTCTGCAATGTGTGGGTCTCTTGTGATGAATCCCTTAAGGTTATTCCATGACTTTAGCTCTTTGAAAAGTAACTCGATTTGCCAACGAGTCGCGTATATATCGAGTAACTCATCAAAGTTAAACTGTGTTTCTTTTAAATTAGTAACAAGGAAAACAGGGCGTTTTTCATCGGGTAGATAAATAAGCCTGTACTCGGGTCCATTTTTCTTCCAGCGTACTGTTAACTCAAGTGGCTGACTAGCACACTTTTTGAGCAATGTTTTGAGTTTAATATGCTTTTCTTTAAGCTCTACGCCCGCGCAATAAGCAGATGTGACGGTTGGGTTGATGTTTTTATTCGCTCTAACCAAAAAGTAGCCGCCATCTTGAGATACTTGCTCAAAGTAATCTAAATCAAAATACCCTGCATCAGCAAGTAATAACGTATCTCCAAGTGTGTGACTACCCGGTAAAAAGGCTCGCTCGGTTTCAACATCAGGACGGATATCTATTTCACAAGGCTGTTCGTTAAATAGGTCATAAGTAAGATGTAACTCAATTGCGGCAGGACTTATCGCAGTAAAGCGACCAGCAAAAACCGGAGCTAATTCATCATGTAGAGCAAATGAAGAGCCATCTTGCAATAACACTCGCAATATTCCTCGCTGGGTAAAAAAGGTTTTATCCAGCGTGTTTACAGTCAATTTAGACATCGCTTGAATAACGAGTTCACGGACTAGCTCAGTCAAGGCAGGTTTTCGAATTTGATTATGAAAAGGTTTATAACTTATCGTGCAATTGGCCTGCGTTCGCAGGTTCTGATGGATATCTGACAAGTTAGCGTCTTGCAGGCAAGATAAGCTTTTGAACACAGCTTTGAGCAGAGAAACGATCGACAGGCAACGGTGTCGAACTTGAAATCCGGAGGTTTTTGCAAGCTCAATGAGGTGTTTTTCTGAGATAAGGGCTTTTAATTGATTTGAAACTTGGTTAATCTGCATGTGAACTCTGTTTTTGGTCATGTTTTTATTGGCGTAACTATTTGATCATTAACAGAGTTCAACTTCAAGTTTTCTTAAGATCCAACCTATGAAATATCCTTAGTACAATTATAGGTTAGATACTAAGAAAATCTTAGCATAATATAATTTATAGCTAAGGTTCAAATAGAAACTCCAATATCTCTAATGAAGTTCTGTCTTTAGATTAATCCGATCAAAGGGAGGAGCGTCCAACTTAATTAACATAGTCTAAGAAAGCAGGTTGATGCAATTGAGCTACTCGATTATCCTCTTCTGCAAGGCTGGGTCTGTGATTGTGCAAATATCAGTCCTTCCCATCATGCGATAGCGATTTTTGGCTATCCATCTGTAAAGTTTATTTTGCATCGAAATAGGTAATATCCTCAAAACTGTCAATAAACTCCCTAACCCGCCAAGCCGCTCACCCACTTTGATAATCGCTTCCATTGAATAGTAGGGTTTACCATTTTCTAGATATAACCAACTTTCAGGATTATCAGGAGATAGTCCGTAGTGGCGTAAAACACTACTTCCAAGTAGGCTACCAACTGGGCAAATCAGAAACTCCTCATCTTTGTCAAGTTTGGCAATCAGGCGGGCGCCTTTAGAGCATGCACCACAGGTCCCATCAACAAAAACTATGCAGCCAGAATCTTTAAATTTAGGCACTTCAGGTGACTCCCTGTGAGACCAAGCTTTCAATTTAGTCATGTTATTAAGCTTATTGCAGATGTTATGACTGCGGGGCTAATAAACAATATAAGTACAGACATCATATACAGACTGAATAGGTGGATATTCAGGAAAATCATAAAGCTCAAATGCATTAACATCGCTCCGCCGACAAACCAAGGACTCAACTCTGTGATCCATAGACCAGGTGCCAGTAATAGCTCAAAGATAAGAACTCCCCAGGTCATTATCTGAACCAAAGATTTCTTGAGTAAAAAGTTAGGAAACTTAAACAGTCGATACATATCATTGGACACAGCGTAATAAATAGCTGTACCTTCTCGCCAAGTTTTACCTTTCAATTTCCAATACATGGTATTGAAGTATATAAAACACAGCTGGATCTGCATCAATCTTTGTGCCCAAGGAGCCTGCTCGGCAGGAGAGTTATTTAAGTTTTCGGGTAGATTAAATAGCAGAGCATCGAGTGACAGCGTATTTCCGCATGGTGTAAAAATAAGCAAGAAACACATCACTTTTGCCACTGCATCGCCTCCATTCGTTAAATGATCGGTACGACTTACAATTGAACGCGTGGTAATATATGCGAGTACGGCACTCAGCGGTGTTAAAAAACCTATAATCAACATGATGATGGCAGTGAGGTGAACAGCCATAATGAGCTGTGCAGACCTCATTGTTCCCGGTAAATACAAGAACAAAGACATTGATACGCCACCTGCTCGTTTAACATATCTATTATATTCAGTCAGGCCTGCTGGCCCCAAATAAAGCTCTGCTCGGTTTTGCAAATATATGGCATCAGTCAATAACACGCAGCCAAAAATAATGCGAAATACCGCGATCGGATAAACAGAGATTGGAGCAAAGAAAAAATTGTTCCACGCTTCAAGTAAAGTTTCAATAGGCATGTTTAGTCCTCACCAAGGTATGGATGAAAAGTAAATATTAGCTCTTTTTTAGCCTCCAAAATTTCACTCTGCGCTTCAATTGGAGGTGTGTCGCGAACGATGCGGAAAAGCTCTATTTTGGTCCGTTTGACCCTGCTTTTGTAAGTGCGTTGTATATATTCAATAAAATCGCGTTTTATTTGTTTGTCAGCCTTGTTTGCAGTGACTTGAAAATAAAACTTCAAAACTTTTTTATACTTTAGTTTTTCCCAAATTTTTAGTTCGTTATAAGGGATTGGTTCCCAGTTCGATTTTGAACCGTCTTCGTGGGTGAAAACTACCATTGGCCACATGTCTCTCATGGGGGGGTCTGGTGTAAACATAGTCCACTCAACATTTAAGCCTATCCAAGCGAATGGCCGGTACACTTTAGGGATGAAATAACGTCGTATGGCATTGTGTCGTTCACAATCCCAGAAAAAAAACCAAAACAAAATTACTATAATAAACAGGTTAGTTAACCCATGTATAAATAGTTCAATGTAGTATGCCACTAGTAAACCTCAGTTGTTTTTAAGAATGAATGATCAGATAGAGTCAGTTGCTGCAATGTGGTAGAGAACTTTACGAGCTCTGAGGGAAAAGGCCCTCCGACTTGTCTAAATAGAGTTCCTTTAACATTCTTCAGGAGTGCTTCTTTCCACGGGGAGTAAGCGACGTATAACTGACCACCTCGACTATAGATAGCGATGCGACCAACTTGATTATTGCTATATACACCCACTAACGCGTCATAGTTTTTGCCAGAATGGCGCTCAAAGGCGGTGTGTGTACTTTGGCAAAACTGATGAGGCCCAGCGTTAATCCAAGTAGTGCCACCGGACGTTTGGATAGACCAAGGGTATTTTGCCAATCTACCATTTTCTGTAATTAACCCTCGCTGACCTTTAGCGATAACTCGAGACAAAACGTCAGTGCCAACAGCCGCTTTTAACTCGCCTTCTTTTAGTACAATTTTTAATGTGGTACCTTGGTGATCGAAATACTCACCTACTAAAGCGTTTTTATCTGCAGGGGAGTGACTTAGCTTTACGTCTGTATTTCGTGTTAAGTAATGACTGGCAAATTCATTTATTATGTGAAACAGTTCATCTCCAGCTGAGGCTCTATTGACTATAGCGACCAATGCAAAGCCTTTTTCTGGCACCATATAAATTACACAGCTATGGCCTAAGTGTTCAGCTGCTTCAAATACTAAATTTCCCAGCTTTGAGCTAGCAAACAGTAACCCCATACCCCGAGAAATGCCATTGTCAATAGAGTTGTGGCTAGTAAACAGTAAATTGAGACTGATTTCAGTTAATAACTTTGTTCCATTGCATCTTCCACCTGTAATTAAGCATTGAAGTAGCTGCATGATGTCACGCGTATTAGAATGCATATCTGACGATGACGGCGGCGTACTAATTAAGGGCATTGGTTCACATGTAAACGGTGACTTACTGGCCTTAGTAAAGCAGGACAGCTGATGTGGCCTAGCAAATATCAAATCAGGTTCAGGTACGCCGAAGCCTGTACTTTTCATATCTAGCGGCAAAAAGATGGTTTTTTTAACAAAAAGCGTATAAGGCGTCTGAGTAACCAGCTCAATAATTTGGCCTAATAAAACAAAGCCCAAGTTTGAATATTTAATCGGGTTACTGTCACGTTTTCCAAGTGACATGAGGTCTCTATTGTTTAAGGTTGCTGCTATTTCTTCTTCACTTGGGGAAGAACCAATAAAAGCACCTCTAGGTAAACCTGCTGTATGCATCAACAGATCTTTTACGGTCACTGGTGATTTTTGACTTTGAGCCCAGTGGGTTTTTTTTAGGTAAGATAAGTACTTTGTTGCAGGCGCGTCGAGTTCTAGCTGTTGATTATCACATAAAATAAGCACAGCGATTGCTGTAATCAACTTGCTAATAGAGCCTACCTTATTAATAGCGTCGCTGCCAAAGGTAGACTCCGTAGCAAGCTCAGACATTTTATCATGTTCTATCAGGCGTACGCTCATAGAGGGAAACCCCATCAGCACTTTGCCATCTTGTAGATATTGATATAGATTAGAATCCATTTTGTCTTTCGCTCGCTAGATGGCTTATTTAGGTAAACTCAAAGCTGGCTACACTATTGAAAACATTAGCTTCAGCAATTACAGCCACTGCTGCAGAGGGGCTACCTGAGATATCAAAGCTGCCCATGTAATCAAGCATACTTGGAATTCCCGCAGTATTTGTTACGTTGCTAAGACCACTTTTAAGCGCTTTTTGATTTCCCGCATCCCAGCTCTTTTCAAAAGTCACCGCATCTACAGCATTATTGTCTTTTTTACCCAAGTTTTGAGCATAAGACAAAACCATGTATTCCTGAGCATCACGCTGATTCGCGTTGTTTACTTTAGGGCAATCACTAGAAGCGGCAGCATCACATGGGTACGTTTTTAGCATTTCTGTCTTAAGGGCACTCCAATATGTAGATGGAGTTGATTCACTACTGGGTTTGTTACTGTTTTTCAATGCATTAGCAATTGCTTCATTTGCTTTCTCTAGTGCTGTTCCAGCTAGAATTAGAGCTAGGTTTTTCAGCCTAGATGAAGATGCCGCGTTCAAGCCACCTTCTGCGGCAGCATCAGCAGCAGCATCAGCAGCGGCATCAGCGGCAGCATCAGCGGCAGCATCAGCAG
>NZ_JACJDM010000097.1:0-5576 GCF_014163545.1 Pseudoalteromonas sp. SR45-6 | reverse complement strand
CGACGTCATGACTAGGTGTATAGCCAAATTTAAAGTGAGTTTAAAAAGTAACAACACTTGGTTTTTTGAATAAAAAGATCAAGAAAACACAGCTGCCTGCTTGACCGGAACTTTCTAATGGGTGATCCCTTTATCTTCTGCTTTGTGTCAATTAAGTAAAATAAAAACAGGTAGTCAAAAGATAAAGTATGATCCTAACTCCACTTAATACTCCAATGCTCTTTAAAAATTGATTTTAGTTGCTCTATGTGGTTTATAGAAGTTTGCAGAAAGTTAACTACTAGTGATTTAAAAACTCATTTTTAAAGGGTAAGGCTTAAAATGGATGTAACCATAGAGAACTGCAACAATATTGATAAAGCAGAATTAAGAATATCAGATGGTAAATTAAATATTAAATTTGCACCAAATGGTACTGGGAAAAGCACTATTGCCAAAGCTATTACTTTAAAGGTCGAGGGTGGGGAACTCAATCAGTTGATGCCCTTTAAATATAGAGAAGAGAATCCAACCGAATGTTTTCCCTCGATAGAAATAGTACCAGATATAGGTAGTGTACTTTGTTTCAATGAAGACTATGTGCGGCAATTCACTTTTCAATCAGATGAACTCGTTAGTAATAGCTTTGATATTTTTATTAGAACAGAAGCTTACATAATTGCGGAGCAAGAGATTAAAGGTATCGTTCAGGAAATTAATAGTCTGTTCGATGGTAACGCAGATTTAGAATCACTCATTTCTAATTTGAGCGAGTTAAGCTCAGCTTTCACGTTAACTAAAAAGGGTTTATCTCAAAGCTCTAAGGGTATGAAAGGGCTGTCTCAAGGAAATAAGGTACAGCATATACCGGAAGGTCTTGAAGACTACCAGCCTTTCATAAGTAGCGAGCACAACATCAAATGGATTGGGTGGCAAACGCAGGGCGCAAATCAATTTATGGATGTTGCAGACTGCTGTCCTTTTTGTACATCAGACACTGAAGTACATAGAGCGAAGATTGAAAAAGTTAGTCAGGAGTATGATAAGAATATCATCAATAACCTCATCAGCATTATTAGTGTGATCGATAGACTTGGAGATTATTTTACGGATGAATCTAAAGCTATGTTGGATGTCATTACATCCTTACCAGGAGGTGTAGAGGCGGAGCATATTGAGTTTCTAAAAACGATAAAAACCAGAATTGACCTTCTTTTAGAGCGCCTTGAAAAGCT
Organism: Pseudoalteromonas sp. SR45-6; assembly: GCF_014163545.1. Classification (NCBI taxonomy): domain Bacteria; kingdom Pseudomonadati; phylum Pseudomonadota; class Gammaproteobacteria; order Alteromonadales; family Pseudoalteromonadaceae; genus Pseudoalteromonas; species Pseudoalteromonas sp. SR45-6. The sequence continues at coordinate 4,362 of NZ_JACJDM010000097.1, read as the reverse complement.
TAAAAAACTAAATGGGTTTGACTTTAAACAAGGTGAGCAAGTACGAGAAAAACTATCTGGGTATAAAATTGATCTGATTTTCTTGCCAGAATTAAATTCGCCCCAAACAAATGAGCAAATTAATGCAATTAACGTATCAATTGATGAAGTGATTGGTCGAGCTGGCCATTTACAAGGAAAGCTAAATCAACAACGAGCAGGAATGCAGAGGCTCATTGAAAAATACCAATCTGATATCAATAACTTTTTAGCTTATGCTGGTTATAAATATGAAGTTCAAATTATTGGCGAAGATGATTCTTCACAATTAAAACTACGACATAGAGACCATGCTGAGTTTGTTGTTGGAGGTGATCAACATCTAAGCTTTGGTGAGAAAAATGCTTTTGCTATTGTATTATTTATGTATGAATGCTTAGCTAAAAAGCCAGATCTAATCGTGCTTGATGATCCAATATCCTCTTTTGACAAAAATAAAAAGTACGCAATTCTTGAAATGCTTTTCAGAAGAAAAGCATCGAATTGTCTTAAGAGTAAAACAGTATTAATGCTCACACATGATGTTGAACCTATTATTGATACGGTTAAATCTGTTTCCAATCAATTCGACAACCAAGTTGCTGCTTCATACATGCGATTGAGTAAAGGGAAAATATCTGAAATACTTATTAAAAAAGGTGATATTAAGACATTTTCACAGATATGCACTGACTTCTTGGCTACAGATGCTCAGATTATTACCAAAGTTATTTACTTAAGGCGCTATTACGAGATCATTGATAATAAAGGGGACGCCTATCAAGTATTATCTAACCTATTGCATAAGAGAGAGTGTGCTATATCAATAGACTCTAGGCTAGAAGGTAATACTTTAATGTTGAATGAAGCGATTAATGCAGGCATAGCTGATATCTGCAATAAGATTGCAAACTTTAATTATGACCACGTATTAGCTCAACTGAATGAAGCTATAGTGTTAAATGCTATTTACCACGAAAGCTCTAATGGTTATGAGAAACTTCAACTATTTAGGCTGTTTGAAATTGAGGTAGAGAACTCTGTTATTCAAAAATTTATCAACGAGACTTATCATATTGAGAATGAGTATATCTGTCAGCTAGATCCGACTCAATTTGATTTAATTCCAGAGTATGTAATTGATGCTTGTGATCAATGTTTAGTGAGCGCTGTAAATTAAATGTGGGAATCACTCAGAGATCAAATCTTGACTTCATACATCAGAACCCTTGACTGAGCTGATTATGTAAGTAAATAAGTGCGCCTAGCTATTTTTGAAAATGCTCATTGTTGCTCTTCATACAGTAGAAAAACGTGATCTAACATATTTGACTCTAGGTTTGCTTCTACCTATCACGGCTCTATTTTACACTTTATTGCGCGAATAAATGCGATTTTCCACACTTTTATGCGCGAATAAGTGTGGTTGTGTTGTATGAATTAAATTTACTATCATTTTAAACTGCGATGTTTTACCTTGTTGTGCAGTCGTTTTTAAGGGGTAACTAAGATATGGCAAGGCCTATTTCAATAGATAACGCTGAGCATTACAAATGGGGTGATAACTGCGATGGTTTTAGGACAGACACTCGAATGTAACTAGTGTTTCTAAATTAAGCATAGTTTATTACATAACTCCAAGTAAGACCTTTTTTGCTATTCTGGCAGCTAGAGAACTAAAGGTTATTTTTCGATTTATGATACTACTTGATATGAGCTAAAGCTTAGTTTAGAGCTTTAGCTATTTGAAATGTTGTATTTAACTGCAATTTCATTATTTAATAATAGCTTGAGCTCTTATTAAATAATGATGAGCTTTAGCTAATACGTTATGGCTTTAGATTATGCTTTTTCTACCTTCCATGAATAGTGCCTTGTGCTAATACCTTATAAGAACGGCTTTACCAGCGAATCACAGACCTTTTACTTTGAGTATGAGCCTACCATAGTAATAGCTTTTTAAGCACCCGCCAGTTTCTGCAACGATGTTTAAATTGGTGTGCAATCTGATAGGTCTATCTTCGCCTTTGAGCATTCAGCCTTGCCTCTAAGAAGAGTAACCTCCTCTTCATCTTAGTTTACTAAATTGTTTTTTTTAACACTTAAAGTGTTACAATCCTAATTAGTGTAAACCTATGGTTTGCTAAATTCGTAATATTCATATTTCAGGTGTTAAAATGTCATCTAAGATAAACTGGTTGGTTACCCATACATATCCTGGAGCCCTTGTCCTACAGCAATGGTTGACTGAGAACGGAATTAGTTACTCCTTGGCTCAAAAGTATGCGCAGAGTGGTTGGCTGAGGAAGTTATCTTCAGGCGTTTATTATCGCCCAAGCGCAAATGATGATGTTAAGCCTGATTGGGGGGGAGTTCTACAAGCAATGGACATGCAGTTAAACCATCCTGTTCATCTGGCAGGGTTAAGCAGCTTGACTCACCAAGGGCTGAGCCACTATTTACAGCTAAGTAAAGAACAAGTTTGGATTGGGGTGAAGAACAAACAATCATTGCCTAAGTGGTTTCGTGAATTTCCCAATCAAAATTGGTTTTATTGTGGTAACCATAAGCTTGAAGTCGTCTCTGAAAAAGACCTAAAAATGATTACGGTTAAAGGAAAAGAGTTAAAAGCTAGTTGTCCTGAGCTTGCAGCTTACGAAGTGGTTGATGCAATCGGGAAGCACATTTCGTTTGAGCATGCAGCAGAGCTTTTTCAAGGGCTTGTAAACCTGAGTCCTAGAAAGGTGCAATCTCTTCTTGAACGTAGTAGCTCGGTTCAAACCAATAGAGTGTTTTTGTTTTTGAGTCATTATCATGGCCATCAATGGACTCAGCGTATTGATGAAACAAAGATCGCATTAGGTTCAGGAAAGCGTCAGGTGGTAGAGCAAGGGCGATTTGATGAGCGTTACCAAATCACTGTGCCAGAAATATTAAGTGTAAAACAAGAAGAACCAAACAATGGATAGAGAGAGCCCCTACTACAAGCAGGTTTCACTGCTGGTTAGAATGTTACCAGTAGTTGCAACAGAGCCTTCATTTGCACTCAAAGGCGGTACGGCCATCAATTTATTTGTGAGAGACTTTCCACGGCTGTCCGTGGACATTGACCTTACCTATCTTCCTCTTGAGCCTAGAGATGAAGCGCTAGCAAATGTAAAAGCTGCGCTGTAACGCATTACCGATTTAATTAATGCTCAACCAGATACGGGTGCTGTGTTACAGGATCAAAAAGTAGATGAGCTGCGTATAGTTGTTACTAGTCCTAACGCAACAATTAAAATCGAAGTCTCTCCGGTAGCAAGAGGTACGTTACATAAACCGGATAGCTTACCTGTGCAAGAATCAGTCGAAGAAGAGTTTGGTCAATGATAAACGAAGTAAATTTGAATCCTGAGAAAAAAGAAGAAATGCGGGCGGCATAAAATTTAACTTGAGGCGACAACTAACTTGAAAAACTCCGTTCTCGAGATATATTTGTTGGATTTATTACTTATGTACTAAGCCACCCAAGACCTATCAATGAGGTTATGGCTCCTAACTGGAAACCTCTTGATGTGAAGTTTCAAGCTGAGTTTGATGGCATGACCTTTGAACCCGTTGAGCTAAAAGACTTAACTTCTATAAGGCTTGCAATGGTAGCTGCATTACAAGCTCATTTCACAGAAAGAGATCGCTCATTTTTGTTGTCATTCAAACAAGGGGATCCTGATTGGACACTGTTTGACTATCCTGATGCAGCAGAACTGCCAGCTATACGCTGGAAGCTACAAAACATAGCTAAGTTAGCTAAGAATCAAGAAAAACACACAGAGCAACTAGCTAAATTAGAGGCCGTGCTTGATGAGTGGCTTAAACAAGGCAATTAAGTAAAGGGGTCAAGAGAAAAGGAGTTAAATCTTGGCTTCAGACATCAGAACTCTAGATTGACCTGATATCAAGCTAGCCTAACTTTAGACTTTGCTCTATCTGTTAAGGCCCTGGTTTACACTTTTACGCGCGAATAAGTGTGGTGCACTTATATTTATTAAAACACTACCTTTTTTATTGTTACCTCAACACCACTAAGTCATGGTGACAAAGTTGTTGCGAAGTAAGTTATATGTGTGGGCGAGAATGTGAAATAAGGTTATTAAAAAGTGCTTAAGTATGCTTCTTGATTAGGTTGATCGCCAGGGCAAGAGCATGAAAAAAGTCTATGATTTCAATACCTTTTCTCGGTAACCTGTACTGCGCATAGCTTTTTTCTGTTTTGCGGGCATGCCTTTATTAAAGCTTGTTTCTGCTTTTAGCTGATTAAATGCGATGTGTCTCAGCCCCGCAAATACAGGTGCTGCACCTTCA
>NZ_JACJDM010000096.1:0-5808 GCF_014163545.1 Pseudoalteromonas sp. SR45-6 | reverse complement strand
GGTGGTGTGCCTTTTTCATTGGGTTCATTTTGATAGCGTAAAGGGATTAAAGTGGCTTGTTGCCAGTGCGGTTCGCTCAACTGCCCATCAAGATCAATACCTTGCTCAATGTGCGCTAAACTAAATTGTTGTTGCTCAGCGTGTGCAAACGTACTACATAAAGCGAAAGCTAAAATCCAGACAGGTAACGTTATTAATTTTATATACTGCATAAACATCCATTTAATACTCAGTTACTCGGATGAGTAAGTTAAGTAGCAATTGTAATTCACGCAGGTACATTTGTTAATATTTTGATTGCAAAAATGTTATTTTAATTAACTAACCAAGGCAAAAAGCTGAGATTTTAGGTCTCAATTAACTTTAATTTATCGGCCACACCATTCCAGGTATCGGCATCTTCAGGGGCTGGTTTTACATCAGTGATACGCGGCCAAATAAGGGCAAGTTCGGCATTCAGTTCGGTGAATTCTTGTTGCGAATCAGGTAATTCATCTTCTTGATAAATTGCTTCAGCGGGGCATTCTGGAACACATAAACCACAATCAATACAATCAATCGGACTGATCGCCAAGAAATTAGGGCCTTCATAAAACGCATCAGCTGGACACACTGCTACACAGTCAGTGTATTTACACTTTATACAGTTTTCAGTGACTACAAATGCCATTTTAACGTTTGCCTAACATATCTTAATACAGCTGGAGATCATACCCAACCACAGCCAAAATACAATAAATAATCGCTGCCATCGAGGCTTAAATTAACGTAAAATAGTCCGCTATTGTGAGCAACTCGCGTCAGCGATTGCTAAGACACCTAACAGAGACTAAATATGATACGTTTAACAGAAATTAAGCTGCCACTTGATCATGGCGAAGATGCCATAAAGCAAGCAATTATAACTAAACTTGGCATTGATAACAGCCAACTCCATAGCTTTAATGTCTTTAAACGTGGTTACGATGCCCGCAAAAAAACCGCCATTTTACTTATTTATACCCTCGACATTGAGGTTGATAATGAAGCGCAATTATTAATTCAGTTTGCTAAAGACCAACATGTAAAACCAGCCCCTGACACCAGCTATAAATTTGTTGCTCAAGCACCAGCAACAATTCAAGAACGTCCTGTGGTAATAGGCTTTGGCCCTTGTGGACTGTTTGCTGGTTTAATACTGGCGCAAATGGGGTTTAAACCCATTATTTTAGAACGTGGTAAAGAAGTACGTGAACGTACCAAAGACACTTTCGGTTTTTGGCGAAAACGTACTCTAAATACCGAGTCAAACGTGCAATTTGGTGAAGGCGGCGCAGGAACATTCTCTGACGGAAAACTTTACAGCCAAGTTAAAGATCCAAAGCATTATGGTCGTAAAGTGATCACTGAATTTGTAGCTGCGGGCGCACCAGAAGAAATTATGTATGTCAGCAAACCGCATATTGGTACTTTTAAGCTGGTTACGATGATTGAAAAAATGCGTGCAAGTATTGAAGCGCTCGGCGGTGAAATTCGTTTTAGCACCCGCGTTGATGACATCCTACTTGATGATGGCCAAGTAACAGGACTGAAATTATCCTCCGGTGAACAACTTGATACCCGTCATGTTGTGCTTGCGGTAGGTCACAGCGCACGTGATACATTTAAAATGGTATACGATAAAGGGATTTACGTTGAAGCAAAACCGTTTTCAGTTGGTTTTAGAATTGAGCACAAACAATCTATGATCGATGAATGCCGTTTTGGTGATAATGCTGGTAACCCGATCCTTGGCTCTGCAGATTACAAACTGGTTCACCATTGTCACAGTGGCCGTACTGTTTACAGTTTTTGTATGTGCCCAGGCGGTACTGTGGTCGCAGCAACCTCGGAAGAAGGTCGCGTGGTAACAAATGGCATGAGTCAGTATTCTCGCAGCGAACGCAACGCTAACAGTGCCATTGTTGTGGGAATTTCTCCTGAAGAAGATTTCCCAGGTCATCCATTAGCCGGTATTGATCTGCAGCGAAAACTAGAAGAGCAAGCCTTTGAACTAGGTGGTAGTAATTACGATGCACCGGCACAGTTAATTGGCGACTTCTTGAAAGGTAAAGATTCAAGTGACTTAGGCGATGTAAAGCCTTCATACACACCAGGTATCAAACTCACTGATCTAGCAAATGTGTTACCTAAATATGCAATTGATGCCATTCGTGAAGCAATTCCTGCATTTAATAAGCAAATTCGTGGTTTTTCATCGAACGATGGTTTATTAACCGGCGTTGAAACCCGTACCTCATCACCAATTTGCATTAAACGAGATAAAAGCATGCAAAGTATCAATACCCAAGGCCTATACCCTGCCGGTGAAGGTGCGGGTTATGCAGGTGGTATTCTTTCCGCAGGCATTGACGGTATAAAGGCCGCTGAAGCATTAGCGTTATCTATGCTTGAGAAAAATAGCTAAGTAGTTTTTCACTGTTCACAAAAAAGCCTCATTTATTGAGGCTTTTTTGTGTTAATGACTTAACTTATACCATTATTTCTTTAACGAAAGTTTGGCACCTTTGAGGGTTTTACGTACGTTTGAGATACGTGAACGGTTTTTAGCTCGCGCTTCACCAGTTGCTTGACCTGATGGTTTATTTGAATGGCTACGACGCAAATGCGATGGTTTTTTGCCAATTTTATCAATCAGTACTTCACGGTTACTTACTTCATAACCCGGCAAGTATTCACGCTGAATTTTTTGACCGATTAAGGTTTCAATTTCAAACAACATATTTTCTTCTTCGCGGCTAACAAATGAGATTGCTTGACCTTGTTTACCGGCACGACCTGTACGACCAATACGGTGTACGTAATCTTCAGCAAGCCATGGTAAGTCAATATTAATTACACGTGGTAGGTCATCAATATCAATCCCGCGAGCGGCAACTTCTGTAGCCACAAGCACACGTACTTTACCCGCTTTGAAATCACTTAATGCACGACGACGGTTACCTTGGGTTTTATCACCATGGCACACAGCAGCCGGGATACCATCTAAGTTTAATTCTTTAACTAGCTCATCAGCCGTTTCTTTCATGTTGACGAACACTAACACTTGCTGCCAGTTTTTCTTACCGATCAATTCAGAAAGCAACTCTTGTTTACGGCGCTCTTCAACTGGATAAACCACGTGATGAACGGTTGCAGCAGTGCTGTTGGTTTGATCAACACGGACAATTTCAGCTTGCTTGAGTACTTTGCTAGCAAACTGTTTAATTGCCGCTGGGAATGTTGCAGAGAACAACAAAATTTGGCGATCTTCAGCACAGCCATTGATCACTGTTTGCATATCACCAATAAAGCCCATATCAAGCATACGGTCAGCTTCATCGAGCACAAGATGTTGTACGTCAGCAAGGCTTAGATTACCTAAACGAATATGATCCAGTAAACGACCCGGTGTTGCGACTACGATATCGACACCCGCTTTTAAGCCATTAGCTTGACCTACCGTACTAACACCGCCAAATAAACTCACAGTTTTAAGCTTGGTGTACTTTGCAAAATCAGTAAAATTATTGGCAATTTGCTCTGCAAGCTCACGGGTTGGTGCTAGCACTAAGGCACGTGGCGCATTAGTTTTTGTGTATTCAACTTCAGATAATTTTTGAATAATTGGTAAAGCAAAAGCAGCTGTCTTACCGGTGCCTGTTTGGGCACTGGCTAAAACATCTTTGCCTTTACGTACTGCTGGAATAGCATTACGTTGAATGGGCGTAAGGGTGTGATAGTTAAGTTCATCTAACGCCTGAAGAAGTTCAGGGGCAAAACTAAAAGATTTAAAATTCATGCTGTATAACCTGCGGCCACATTATCAAGGGTCGCAAATTATACAGCAATTTAAGGCAAACAGTTAGTTTTTAAATATATAAACCAACTAGAATTACCTTTTCTCTTCTACAGCCATTTTTGTGTTTGACCTTTTCAAAGCATACTTTGCTAAGCAATAACAACAATGGTTGGCGATCTTTTAAAGCCCAAACTAAATTATGGCAGAATAATTGTATTTTCTAAATTTAATGGTGTGGCTTTAGAGCCACCTACAACAGCAACATCATCAAGTTGATTGATCAACGTAACCCCTTGCACTTGCTGCTGCTCATTTAATGGCACATAAGGTAATCTAAATACAGGCTTGACTGCACCTGTCATCATCAATGCAGTATTAATTGCAATTGGATTTGGCTCACAGAACAACCAACTGATCAAAGGTTGTAATGACGCGTTCAACGCGTCGCTTTTGCTGTCCATTAATTGACGATACAAGCCAGGAATTAAATTAGAGGTTACCGAGATCACGCCATGCGCTTTATAAGTATGGCGAGCATCATGTGCTTCATCGTCATTACCAGACCAACAGGCAATACCTTGTTGCTCATAGTGATTAATGCGCTCATTACCACCGCACTCTTTTACGCCAATAAAGTTTTCATGTTGTGCCAACGGCTCAATAATGTCAGGGGTTAAATCTTGTCCTGTACGCCCTGCTACGTTGTAAATAAATGCCGGACCAATTGCCAGCACTCGTTTGAAGTGTTCAATCACACCGGCAATCGATGTGCGGCCATAATAAGGGTTAATTTGTAGCGCTGCGTCCATACCGCTGGCAAAGCCATACTCAGTCGCTTTAACGGCTTCGCGGGTATTGTTACTGCCAGTGTTACCAACAATCACCAACTTATCTGCATACTTATTAACGCTGTGCGCAATCAGCATTAAATGCTCTTCCCAGTTCATTAACTGGCCTTCACCTGTGGTTCCACCGACCACAATACCATCAACACCGGCGGCGATCTGCTGTTCAACTAAATAATCATAGGTGGCTAAGTCAATTTCACCACTGGCTAAATAAGGCGTTTTAATTGCTGTGATGAGGCTTGCTTGTTTAATTTGTTCTAGGGTGCGCATAAAAAATTAATCTTAAAAAAACTTGCCGTAGTTGTAACATAAAAGCAGGCGTTTTCCGAGTGTTGCATAACTAATTAATTAAATTACTTGTGTTGTAGAGGTGCTTAGTCCAAAATAAACAACTGTATAAATGAACAGTATATTTATTTTCTAACCTTGAGTGCACTTTTATGCGTTTATCACGATTTTTAGCAACCCATTTTTATCACAGCGAAGAGCTTTGTCATGCCTTAGCAATCGATGAAGATACTCTTGCAATTTGGCAACAAAACGGGTTATTTCCAAAACCCAGTTACTGTATTAAAAATCAGCTTAGTTGTAGCTCTTACTCTGGTTTATATGAATGCGAAGAATACGACGACTTCTATCCAAGAGGATGCGTTAACTGGGGACAAGGCTTAGCCAAGCAAAAAATTGATTCATCCAGTCAAGCCTTCAACTACTTTGCACAGCAATACAGTGCAAGTTTAACGAAGTTAGCTCAACAAGGGTTTGAATTTAACGAAGAGCTATTTGGTTGTGAATTAGAAGAGCACCTACAACAAGTATGGCAACAATTTTTATGCAGTAAATACGGTGTGCTAACTCAAAATGGCTTAATTGAAGAAATCGCCGCCGTTGATATTGGTCGCTTAGTTGTAGATGATATAACCGAATTACGCACAAAGCCAAACCTCACACAAGCAGAGCGAAGCAAATTACACCCTGCTTTAAAACTATTAAATCGCGCGCTTAGTCATGGTGCCGAACACGAAAAACAACATACCCTTCGTGCCCGTTATATTGATGCACTGGTGCTTAAATATGATTTATCGGTTAAGTGAAGAAAAAAAGTTTTAGGTTTTAGGTTTTAGGTTTTAGGTTTTAGGT